>JBATKC010000275.1:0-14528 GCA_049669065.1 Gammaproteobacteria bacterium | reverse complement strand
GTATGAGGGACCGAGGATGACAGCGCGGCGCATCGTGCTGGCCGAGGCCGGGGATACAGGCTCCTATTATTCGGCCAGTGTGTCAGCCAGGCCGGAGCTGCCGGCGCTGACCGAGGATGTCGACTGCGACGTCTGTGTCATCGGCGCCGGCATCACCGGTTCGTCGGCAGCGCTGGAGCTGGCCGGACGCGGGTTCGACACAGTGGTGCTGGAGGCCCAACGGGTCGGCTGGGGCGCATCCGGCCGCAGCGGGGGCCAGGCGATCTTTGGCTACGCCTGCGAGCAACACAAGCTGGAGCGACTCGTCGGCAAGAGCGATGCCCGCCGGCTGTGGGATATGTCAGTCGAGGCCATGGCGCTACTGCGACATCGACTTGACGCATTACAGATCGACTGCGACTACGCCCCGGGTCACATCCACGTGGCGATAAAACCACGCCAGCATGCCGACCTGCTGGATTGGAAGCGCCAGCTGGAGGATGACTACGGGTACCGCAGTCTGAAGATGATCGGGCGCGATGAGCTCGCCGGTCTGATGGAGACAGATCGCTACATCTCCGGACTCTACGACGCCGCAAGCGGCCACCTGCATCCGCTCAAATATACGCTCGGGCTGAACGCGGCGGCGCGGGCGGCCGGGGCCAGGGTCTTCGAGCGCAGCCCTGCGGTCGCGATCGGGCAGGATACGCGGATCACGGTGGAGACCGGGGGTGGCGCGAAGGTGCGCTGCCGCCATCTGTTGATCTGCGCCAATGCCTATCTGGGCAATCTGGTCAAGCCGCTGCGCAGCAAGATCATGCCGGTGGGAACCTACATCGTGGCCACCGGGCCACTGGGCGAGGATCGTGCGCGCAGCCTGATTGCGAACAATATGGCCGTAGCCGATATCAACTTCGTGCTGGATTACTTCCGGCTGTCGGCGGATTACCGGCTCCTGTTCGGCGGCCGCGTCAGCTATTCCACGATCCCGCCGCCCAGTCTGTCCCATTCGATCCGCTCGCGCATGCTCAAGGTCTATCCGCAGCTGGAAGATGTCGCGATCGAGTACGCCTGGGGCGGTAACGTGGGGATCACGGTCAATCGGGCGCCTCATTTCGGCCGCCTCGATCGCGATATCTATTTCGCTCAAGGGTTCTCCGGTCACGGCATCGTGATGACAGGATTCGCCGGCACGCTGCTGGCGGAGGCGGTCGCGGGAACAGCGGAGCGGCTGGACATGTTTGCCCGTATCCCCCACAAGCCGTTCCCCGGCGGCGCGTTGCTGCGTACCCCGGCACTGGTGCTGGCGATGGCCTGGTTCCGGCTCCGCGACTTGCTCTAGCGGGTCAGAGGCTTCCGCCGTCCATGCTCAGTAGCGGGTAGTACATATCCGGACGCCGATCCCGGAACAAGCCCCAGCCGGAGCGCATGGCACGCAACTGCTCACGATCAAAGCTCGCCACCAGCACGGTTTCTTCCACCCGATCTGCCTCGGCCACCTTGGCGCCGGTCTGATCGGCGATAAATGAAGAGCCGTAAAAGGTGATGGCGCAGGATTCGCCCTGCTCGGTGCCGATGCGGTTGGACGCGATCACCGGCACCATATTGGCGGCGGCATGGCCCTGCATGGTGCGCTGCCAATGGTCCCGGGAGTCAAGGTCGGCATTTTCGGGCTCCGAGCCGATCGCGGTGGGATAGAACAAAAATTCGGCGCCCTGCAATGCCATGATCCGTGCGGCCTCCGGGAACCACTGATCCCAGCAGATGGCCACGCCGATGCGCCCGTAGCGCGTATCCCAGACCCGGAAGCCGCTGTCTCCCGGGGAGAAATAGAATTTCTCCTGATAGCCCGGCCCGTCCGGTATGTGGCTCTTGCGATAGACATCGAGCACCGCGCCATCGGCGTCGATGACCACCAGGGAGTTGAAGAATGTGTTGTTGGCGCGTTCGAAAAAGCTCACCGGCAGCACCACCCCGAGTTCCGCGGCCAGCTGCGACATCCTGCGTATGGCCGGGTTCTCATCCACCCGGGTCGCCAGATCAAAGTGTGCGGCGAGCTGGTCCTTGCAAAAGTATGGCGTCTCGAACAGCTCCTGGATGAGTACGATATTGGCGCCCTGAGCGGTCGCCTGGCGCACCAGGGCTTCGGCACGGTCCAGGTTTTGTCGCCGATCGCTGCCACAGTGCATCTGGGTGGCGGCCAACGTCACGATGGTCATCGGTATCCTCCTGGCCGGCTCAGACCGCGCGCGGCTGTTGTTGGGTGATGCAATGGATGCCGCCGCCGCCGGCGAAGATGTCCAGGGCCGGGACCTGCACGATCTCGCGCTCCGGGAACGCCCGCGCCAGCACTGCGGCGGCGGCCGCATCATGCTCCGGGGCGCCGAAGGATGGCATCACGATGCCGCCGTTGGCGATATACAGATTGACGTAGGACAGACTCAGACGCACGCCGCGATGAAACGCCGGCGGTGCGGCCCGGATCTCCATAATCTCCAGCGATCGGCCGCGTGCGTCGGTGGCCGCCGCCAACCGTTGCAGATTGTCCTGCACCGCCGCATAGTCCGGATCATCAGGATCGTCGCGGGTCAGTGCCAGGACCACGCCGGGCCGCACAAAGCAGGCGAGCTCGTCGATATGACCATTGGTTTCGTCGTCGACCAGGCCACGGCCCAACCAGATCACCTTTTCCGAGCCGGTGTATTCCAACAACAGCGCCTCGATACGGGACTGGCTCAGTCCGGGGTTGCGGTTGGGATGCAGCAGGCATTCCTCGGTGACCAGCATCGTGCCCGCCCCGTCGACGTGGAAAGCGCCGCCTTCCATGATCAGTGGCGCGTCAAAGCGGCGCGCCCCGAGGTGCTCGAGCACGCGTGATGCGATCAGACGGTCGTTGGCAAAATCCGCTTCGGGCAAAGCGGGTTTGCCGGCCCAGGCTTCGTTGCCATAGTTGTTGAATTCCCAATTGACGCCAGCCAATTCGCCATCGGGGCCGAGCAGGAAGCTCGGTCCGGTATCCCGGGCCCAGGCGTCATCCACCGGCAGTTCCAGGATCTCGACCTGAGCACCGCAAAGCCGTTTGGCCTCCGCCGCAACTTCGGCGCGGGCGACCATGCGTACCGGTTCGAAGGCGGAAATCGCCCGGGCGACTGCGCTGTAGGCCTGACGCGCCGCGTTGAGGCCATCGGGGCCGCGCAGGCCCGGATCCCAGACCCGCCGCGCCCATGGCCACCACATCCAGCAGGCTTCATGGGGCGCCCACTCGGCCGGCATACGGAAACCGGCGGCGCGTGGTGTGGCGTCCGTGTCGGTCATCTAGCTCAGATCGATCCAGGTGGTCTTCAGTTCGACGTATTTGTCGAACGCGTGCAGCGACTTGTCGCGGCCGTTGCCGGATTGCTTGAAGCCGCCAAAGGGCACAGTCATATCTCCTGCGTCGTAGCAGTTGATCCAGACTGTGCCGGCGCGGAGTCCCCGGGCGATGCGATGCGCGGCGCGCACATCGCGGGTCCATACCGCGGCCGCCAGACCATAGTCGACGTCGTTGGCCAGCCGCAGGGCCTCCTCGGTGTCGCGGAAAGTGATCGTGGACAGCACCGGGCCAAAGATCTCCTGTTGCGCGATGACCATATCGTTGCGCACGCCGTCGAAGATCGTCGGTGCGACAAACCAGCCGCCGGTCTCGGCCAACACCCGTTCGCCACCCATGCGCACCGTGGCACCTTCCTTGCGGCCGGTCTCGATATAACCCATCACGTTATCGAACTGCACCTGGTCGACGATGGCGCCCATGGGGCTGGCCGGGTCCAGCGGGTCGCCGGGCTGCATACGCTCCCCCGCGGCCATCAGCTTCTCGATAAACTCTTCCTTGATGCCCACGTCCACGAGCAGCCTCGACGCCGCCGAACACATCTCGCCCTGGTTGAAGAAGATGCCGGACGCGGCCGCCTCGGCCGCGCGCGCCAGATCCGGGCAATCGGCCAGCACGATGTTGGGACTCTTGCCGCCGCACTCGAGCCAGACGCGTTTCATATTCGATTGGCCGGAATATTGCAGGATCAGCTTGCCGACCGCGGTAGAGCCGGTGAAGGCCAGGCAGTCCACGTCCATATGCAGTGCCAGCGCTTTACCGGCCGTAGGGCCCATCCCGGGCAGCACGTTGAACACGCCGTCCGGAATCCCGGCCTCGACCGCCAGCTCCGCGATGCGGATCGCGCTTAGCGGGGATTTCTCGGACGGCTTGAGGACCACGCTGTTGCCGGCAGCCAGCGCCGGGCCGAGCTTCCAGGCCGCCATCAACAGCGGGAAGTTCCACGGCACGACGCAGGCCACCACGCCGACCGGCTCGCGTGTGATCAGACCGAGCGCGTCGGGACCGGCCGGGGCGACTTCGTCGTAGATCTTGTCGACCGCCTCGCCATACCAGGCCAGACAGCTCGAAGTACCGGGGATATCGATGCTGGTGCTGTCGGCGATGGGCTTGCCCATGTCCAGCGTCTCCAGCAATGCCAGCTCATCCTCATGTTGTTCGATTTTCTCCGCGAATCGGAGCATCACTGCCTTGCGGTCTGTCGGTGGCATCTTCGCCCAGTGCCCGGTGTCAAAGGCGCGTCGGGCGGCTGCGACCGCCCGGTCCACGTCCTCGGCGTCGGTAGCGGCGACCGCGGTCAGAATACCCCCGTTGGCCGGGTTGACCGAGTCGAACGTCGCGCCGCTGGCCGCGTCCACGTAGCGGCCGTCTATAAAGGCCTGGCTGCGGATGTCGAGTCGCTCGGCCAGGGCGCGCCAGTCCTGGAGGGATTTGCCACTCGCCATCTTGGTCTCCTATTTGAGCAGGGCCGGCCGTGGTTGCCGGGCGTTGTCTGATCAGCGTACTAGAATGTTGGTGGCGAATTGGCGCTGACAATCTCGCAGGCCTCATCGCCAAGATTGCGGAATCGGTGCGGTACCGAGCTGTCAAAATAGTAGGCCTCTCCCGGACCCAGTTCGCGGCGCGAGCCGCCGACCGTGATCTCGATCCGGCCGCGCACCACGACGCCGCCTTCCTCGCCCTCATGGCTGAGCATTTCATCGCCGGTATCAGCGCCCGGGGCATAGATCTCTCGCATCACCGAGAGCGCCCGGTCGCGGCGGTTGGCTGCCACCAGCCGCAGCTGGACGTCGCGGTCGCCCAGGTTGGTCAGTTCATCCTTGCCATAGAACACCTTGGTAGTGTTGCTGAAGTCCGTGGTAAAGAAGTCGCCCAGAGACATGGGGATCCCGGCCAGCACCTTGCGCAGGGAGCTGATCGACGGGCTCACGCGGTTCTGTTCGATCAGCGAGATCGTGCCGTTGGTCACGCCGGCCCGTTTGGCCAGTTCCCGCTGTGACAGACCGTGCATTTTCCGCACTGCACGAAGGTGTACGCCGATGTCCATATTCAATTGAGCGCCTGGACCAAACTGTATAAGATATTTAACAGTTTAAGGGAAAATCCTGTCAATACGCCGCTTTGACCGATGGAGTGTCGAATTTCTTTCGAATTCCGCCGGTCCGCCAGCGGCCCTGTATCCCCGAGAGGACGATCATGAACACCCAGTTTGAATCCGCTCCCGGTTCCGCCGTGATGCCCGACATGCTGCCGTTCTGGATGCCTTTTACCGCCAATCGGCAATTCAAATCCGCGCCGCGACTGCTGTCGCGGGCCAAGGGCATGTATTACTACACGCCGGAAGGTCGCAAGATCCTCGACGGCGTCGCCGGACTCTGGTGCGTCAACGCCGGTCACGGACGCAAACAGATCAGCGAGGCGGTGGCCCGGCAGATCGAGGAAATGGAATATGCGCCGTTGTTCAATATGGGTCATCCGGTGGCGTTTGATTTCGCCAGCCGCCTGGTCAAGATCAGCCCCGAGGGCATGAACCATGTGTTCTTTACCAATTCGGGCTCCGAATCGGTGGATACCGCGTTGAAGATCGCGATCGCCTATCACCGGGTCCGCGGGGAAGGGGCCAGACAGCGATTGATCGGCCGGGAGAAGGGATATCACGGGGTCGGTTTTGGCGGTATCTCCGTCGGCGGCATGGTCAACAACCGCAAATTTTTTGGCGCCATGCTGCCGGGCGTCGATCACATGCGTCATACGCTCGATCTCGAGCACAACGCCTTTTCAAAGGGCCTCCCGGAATGGGGCGTCCATCTGGCGGAAGATCTGGAGCGGCTGGCACAACTCCACGATGCCTCGACCATTGCCGCGGTGATCGTCGAGCCCGTGGCCGGATCGGCCGGCGTGATCCTGCCGCCGGTCGGCTATCTGCAGCGGCTCCGGGAAATCTGCGACCGCTACGGCATCCTGTTGATCTTCGATGAGGTGATCAGTGGTTTCGGTCGTCTGGGTAAACCGTTTGCGGCGGACTATTTTGGCGTCATCCCGGATATCATCACATCGGCTAAGGGTCTGACCAACGGCGCGGTGCCAATGGGCGCGGTGTTTGTCCGCGACGAGATTTACGAAGCGTTCATGAGCGGGCCCGAGCATGCCATCGAGCTGTTCCATGGCTATACCTACTCCGGTCATCCAGTCGCTTGCGCGGCCGGCATGGCGGCACTGGATATCTATCATCAGGAAGGTCTGCTGGACCGTGACACCGAGATGACCGATTACTGGCAGGAGGCCGTGCATTCGCTGCAGGGCCTGCCGAACGTGATCGATATCCGCAACCTCGGCCTGGTGGCGGGCGTGGAGCTGTCGTCGCGGCCGGATCAGATCGGAGCGCGGGCCTTTGACGTGCACGTGGGCTGTTTCGAGCGTGGTGCACTGGTGCGCTTTACCGGCGACACCATTGCGCTGTCGCCGCCGCTGATTATCGACAAGCCACAAATCGACGAACTGGTCGGTATCCTCGGCGACGTGATCCGGACCACCGACTAGGCTGTGACCACGATCACCAGGTCAACCTCTTTTTGATCAACCTTATACGGTGAAGACGATGCTTTTAGGCGTACCCAAGGAAATCAAGAACAACGAATACCGGGTCGGCCTGACACCGGCGGGTGTACGGGAGCTGACGCTGCGCGGCCATTCAGTGCTGGTCGAGACCCATGCGGGCCATGGCATCGGACTCGACAACGAACACTACGAGAAGGCCGGCGCCGAGATCGTCGACACCGCGGCCGAGGTGTTCGAGCGGGCCGAGATGGTCGTCAAGGTGAAAGAGCCGCAGCCAGATGAGTGTCGCATGCTGCGCGCAGGCCAGACGCTGTTTACCTATCTGCATCTGGCGCCGGATCCGGAACAGACCCGGCTGCTGATCGAATCCGGCTGCACCGCGATTGCGTATGAGACCGTGACCGATCGGCGCGGCGCGCTGCCCTTGCTGCGGCCCATGAGTGAGGTCGCGGGGAGGATGTCGATCCAGGCCGGCGCCTATTGTCTGGAACGGCCTCATGGCGGCAACGGTACGCTGCTGGGTGGCGTCCCCGGCGTGGCCCCCGGCAAGGTCGTGGTCATCGGTGGCGGCGTGGTCGGCGTCAACGCGGCGCGGATGGCCATGGGCATGGGCGCGGAAGTCGTCGTGATGGATCGTTCCCCGGACAAGCTGGTGGAACTCGACGAGCTGTATGGCCCGCGGATGAAGACCATCTTCTCCACCGCCGACAGTATCGATGAATACGTGCATCAGGCGGATCTGGTGATCGGCGCGGTGCTGATCCCGGGCGCGGCGGCACCCAAGCTGGTACGCAAGGAACAGCTGGCTCACATGAAGCGGGGCGCAGTGGTCGTGGACGTGGCCATCGATCAGGGCGGATGTTTCGAGACCAGCCGCGCCACCACCCATCAGGACCCGACCTATGTGGTCGACGAGGTGGTCCACTATTGTGTCGCCAATATGCCTGGAGCGGTGGCGCGGACCTCCACGTTTGCGCTGACCAACGCGACGCTGCCGTTCGTTCTCCAGCTCGCGGGTCTTGGTCCGCGGCAAGCGCTGGAGCGGGATCCTCATCTGCGCGCCGGACTCAACGTGCACCGCGGTCAGGTGACCTACGAAGCGGTGGCCCGGGATCTCGGATACGACTTTGTGGCGCCGGAACAGGCGTTCGGGGGCTGAGATGAGCACTGCGGCGGAACAGACCACGGTCATACCGGTGCTGGAACACTTTATCGGCGGCGATTTAGTTGCTGGAAACGACAGCTTCGGCGATGTGTTCAACCCGGCCAGCGGTACGCTCGCCGCGCGGGTGCCGCTGGCGGATCGCGCTACGAGTCAGCTGGCGATTGCCGCGGCGCATGACGCGCTCGCGGACTGGGCCGCCACCCCGGCGTTGAAGCGTGCCCGGGTGATGTTCCGCTTTCGTGAGCTGATCGAGAACCACAGCGACGAGCTGGCCGCGATCATCTCGCGCGAGCACGGCAAGCTTTATGACGACGCGCTGGGCGAGGTCACCCGTGGGCTCGAGGTGGTGGAGTTCGCCTGCGGAATCCCGCAGCTGTTGAAGGGTGAATTTTCAGAGAATGTCGGAAGCGGTATCGACAGCTGGTCGCTGCGTCAGCCGGTCGGCGTCTGCGCCGGGGTGACGCCGTTCAATTTCCCGGCGATGGTACCGATGTGGATGTTCCCGATCGCCATCGCCTGCGGCAATACTTTTGTGCTCAAGCCGTCGGAGAAGGACCCATCGGCGGCGCTGCTGCTGGCGCGGCTGTTGCGCAAGGCGGGTCTGCCACCGGGCGTGTTCAATGTCCTCAACGGAGCCCGTGATGCGGTCGATACGTTGTTGACGGATCCCCGGGTGGCGGCGGTGAGTTTTGTCGGCTCCACGCCGGTGGCGGAGTACATCTACACCACGGCCAGCACCCACGGTAAACGCGTCCAGGCGCTGGGTGGCGCCAAGAACCATATGGTGGTGATGCCCGACGCGGACATGGAGCAGGCCGCGCGCGCGCTGATGGGCGCCGCCTACGGCTCTGCCGGCGAACGCTGCATGGCCATATCCGCGGCTGTCGCGGTCGGCGACGCCGGCGACAGGCTGATGCAGGTGTTGGCGCCGATGGTGCGCGATCTTAAGGTAGGGCCGTCATCGGCCGATGGCTTCGAGATGGGGCCGCTGGTCACTCGTGAGCATCTGGGCAAGGTCCGCGAGTATGTGGACATCGGTGTCGCCGAGGGCGCCAAGCTGGTGGTGGACGGCCGCGAGATCAATGTGCCGGGTCACGAGCAGGGCTTCTTCATGGGCGGCTGTGTGTTCGACCACGTATTGCCCTCGATGCGTATCTACAACGAAGAGATCTTCGGGCCGGTACTGGTGGTGCTGAGAACAGAGAATCTCGAGCGCGCGCTGGCGCTGGTCAACGGCCACGAATTTGGCAATGGCACTGCGATATTTACCGCGGACGGGCGGGCGGCGCGAGAGTTTACCCATCGCGTGGAAGCGGGCATGGTCGGCATCAACGTGCCGATCCCGGTGCCGATGGCCTTCCACAGTTTTGGTGGCTGGAAGCGATCGCTGTTCGGCAGCCTCCATGTGCACGGGCCGGACGGTGTGCGGTTCTACACCCGGCTAAAGACGGTGACCTCGCGCTGGCCGGACCAGGGCCCGATGAGCGCTGAATTCACGATGCCGACGATGAAATAGCTGGCCGGATAAAAGATCGGTCTATTTGCAATTTGCAGTCCAAAAAAAAGCCCGCCGTTTCCGGCGGGCTTTTTTTGCTCGGGGTCTTCGCAACCCCGTCACCTATTGATCGCAATAACGCTGCCGGTCTACGGGAACGTCACCGAGATGTGACCGATCACGCGGCCGTCGTTCTCAAACGCATCGTCCGGGCCCGACAGGTTGCCGCTGAGATCCGTATCGACCCACCGCACAGCGGTCTCGATCCGGTCTTCCCACCAGCTCTTGGTGACGCCGACGGAATAGTCGGTGTAGGTGTCGAACACATCATCCGGACCGTCGCCCCAGGTGTAACCGACATGAGCAGTCAGACCGATGCCCCACCACGGCGTGGTGTAGCTACCGTTGAGTTCGGTGTAATAACCGGACTTGTTATCGACGCCGAAAAAGTTCCAGGTGTACCACTGCTTGCCGCTGACAGACCAGTCCTCGGCCCCGGCATATTCCACGCCGGCATAGACCTCGGTGTAGTTGAAGTCGCTTTCGTCCGGATACTGGTAGCGGATGATGCCGGCATCCCAAACCCAGGTCTCGCCCAGGGTAAACCCTGCATACCAGTCAAACTCGCTATCGGCGCTTTCGCCGGGGCCAAAATCAATCGTGCTGCCCCAGACGCCGACGTACCAGCCAGTCTCGCTGCTCAGATCGAGGCTGCCCTGAAAGGCCGGGTCAGCGGAAGACTGGGAGACGCCGCGGAAGTCGTAGTCGGACGTGCCGGTCAGCGTGACCGAGCCCGACACCTGGGCGTTGGCCGCTCCGAATGCCAGCAGCCCGAGTGCTGCAAAAGTGAGAGTTACGCTTTTCATAATGTCTACCTTACCAAACAGTGAGTGGGAAAAAAGATACGTTGTTATTATCGCGGAAGTATAGCAGATAAAGAGTTTGTGCAAATGCAAATTGTCCAAGCGTTGTAGAAAAGCGACACTTATGTGCAGATGCACCATTTGTGCTGTTCTGACCGGGCCGCTAACTAGCCGAGTGCGTTGCTGTTCATTTCGTCCGATCCCGGACAATGCAGAGAACATGCCAGTTCCCCAGATTTCACAAAATCAAGCACTTGGAGACACACCCCGCGCCGGGGTCGCTAGGTTTGCACCGCCGCGGGGCGTCTCAACGGACCGCTTGTGCCACCATGGCGCATCGCGGTCGGGCTACCGGAATCGACCGCCGGCAGGCAGAATGCCGGCTTTGGACGTTTGGTAAGGGGATAAGGGAGCGCGGATGAGCCAGGATCAGATTCTCGTCGGCGGCGGTGACCGCCAGATATCGCTGCTGGGACGTTATGCCAACCGCCACGGTCTGGTCACCGGGGCCACCGGCACCGGCAAGACCGTCACCCTGCAGGTCCTCGCAGAGGGATTCTCCGCCATGGGCGTTCCGGTGTTCCTGTCCGATGTGAAGGGAGATCTGTCCGGCTTGTCACAGCCGGCCAAGCCGCACCCGAAGATCACCGAGCGGATCGACAAGATCGGTATCGATGACTACACGGCGGCGGCCTCGCCAGTCGTGTTCTGGGATATCTTCGGCCAGCAGGGCCATCCGATCCGGGCCACCGTGATCGAGATGGGGCCCTTGCTGCTGGCGCGACTGCTGGAACTCAACGATACCCAGCAGGGCATCCTGCACGTGGCATTCCGTGTCGCCGACGACGACGGCCTGCTGCTGCTGGATCTGCCCGACCTGAGATCGCTGCTCAATCATGTGGCCGAGAACGCGGCTGAATACTCCGCCCGCTACGGCAACATCAGCCGCCAGTCGGTGGCCGCGATCCAGCGGCGCCTGCTGGTGCTCGAAGACGAAGGCGCAGCAGGTTTTTTTGGTGAGCCGGCGCTGGAACTCGGCGATCTGCGGCGCACCGACATGACCGGTCGCGGCATCATCAACGTGCTCGATTCCCGCGAGCTGATCAATCGGCCGCGGCTCTACGCCACCTTTCTGCTGTGGCTGCTGAGCGAGTTGTTTGAGGAACTGCCGGAGGTCGGTGATCCGGATCGTCCCACATTGGTGTTCTTTTTCGACGAAGCGCACCTGCTGTTTGACGATGCGCCGAAGGCGCTGCTGGACAAGGTCGAGCAGGTCGTGCGTTTAATCCGCTCCAAAGGCGTCGGCGTGTATTTCGTGACCCAGAATCCGCTCGACGTGCCCGGCGACGTGCTCGGCCAGCTCGGTAACCGGGTCCAGCACGCGCTGCGCGCCTATACGCCCCGGGACCGCAAGGCGGTGCGCGCGGCTGCCGCGACCTTCCGTCAAAACCCCGGTCTGGATGCGGAACTGGCGATCACCCAACTCGGTGTTGGCGAAGCGCTGGTCTCCACGCTGGAGGAGAAAGGCGTGCCCGGTATCGTCGAGCGCTGTCTGGTGTGCCCGCCGCGATCGCGAATCGGGCCGGCCAGTGACGAAGAGCGCGCCGCCGTGCGTCAGCGCAGCCCGGTTGGGACTCGCTACGACCAGGTGGTGGATAGGGAATCGGCCCACGAGATTCTGGCCCGCCGTGCCGAGGCAGCAGCGGCTGCGGCCACCGCAGCGCAAGAGAAAGCGGCCGAAGAGAAGGGGCGCAAGGCCGGAAGTGGAAGAGCATCGAGTCGACAGAGCTATGGCGAGGCCGCGGCGAAAAGTGTGATCCGCAGTATCAGCAGCACCCTGGGCCGGACTCTCGGGCGAGAGCTGTTGCGGGGGATCCTCGGTACGATTTCCCGCCGCTAACCGCTTGCGTACAATCGTCCGCGTGCGGGCGGTTCTGTCTGATCTCGCCGCACATGCCCGGCTTTGACCGCCAGCGGCCATCGGATTGTGTGCCGCCCTTGCGCCGGGCCCCAGGCCTCTCGCAGCGGCGCCTCGATCCTTGCCAGCGGATCCCCGCCGGTGCGCGCCTTGTGGCGTACGGTCGCAGACCAGGAGCCCAGAAAACCCAGCAGATGATCCAGGTTCCAGTGCTCGCGGAGTTCGAATCGCGGGGCCGGTATTGCCGGGAACGGGAACGGCAGATCGGCATAGGCGCTGTCCACATGGACCCGCTCCGGCGGCCAGTCTGAGCCCAGAATCCCGCCGTAGAGATGGTCGATCAGCGTATCGATCTCCGGCGCGACCCGGAACAATCCATAGCTGACGACGGCCAGCAGGGCGCCATCCCGGCTGACCCGTCGCACTTCCTCGAAGAATTTCGGCAGATCGAACCAGTGCAGCGCCTGAGCCACCATCACCAGATCGACGTTGTTATCCTCGATCGGCGCACGCTCCGATGGTGCCGCCACGTAACGGACCGCAGGGTGCGGTGTCGCCAGACTGAGTTGTCGTGTACTCAGGTCGGTCGCGATCACGGTGTCGAAATGACTGGCCAAACCGATCGCCGCCTGGCCGTTGCCGGTCGCGCTGTCCCAGGCGCAATCCTGCGCGGGCGCCTGTTCCGCCAGCCATCGAAATACGGTGTCCGGATAGCGTGGCCGGTAGCGGGCGTAGAGCCCGGATTGCTGCGAGAAATGATCCTCAACCATGATCCGGAAATGCTCCCTTGTTTCTCGGCCCGGACCGTCAGGGCTTTGGCAGGGCTTGCGACCCAACCATACCTCAAGCGGGCGGATGCTGGCTGGCGACGCCGGGTGCGCGTGCCCCGCCCGGGCATCAGCCTGATATGCTTGGTCGCGTTGCAACATGAGCGCGCCGGGTTCTGAGCATGAGTCAAGACAACACCGATATCGCCGCCCTCCGGGAGCGGCTGACCGCCATCGATCACCGTATCCTCCAGCTGGTGGCCGAACGCCAGGAGTTGGTGGAGCAGATCGGCCGCAACAAGCGTTCGCGGGGACAGCAGACGCGTGATTTTCGTCGCGAGAAAGAAGTGATCGACGGTGCCGTGGCAGTCGGCCTTGAGCTGGGCTTGCCAGCCGACATGGTTGAAACGCTGATGACCTTGCTGATCCGGTCCTCTCTGACTACACAGGAGCTGCATCGGGTTGTAGCCGAGGGCCGGGGCGGGGGCCGCACGGCTCTGATCATTGGTGGTGGCGGACGCATGGGCCGCTGGTTTGCCGACTTTCTCGATTCCCAGGGCTATCGGGTCTCGATCGCCGACCCATCCGGTGCCGGCGACCCGTATCCGAGTCGGCGTGACTGGCGCGAGGGTGAACTGGGCGAGGATCTTATCGTCGTCGCGGCGCCGCTGGTGGCGTCCGGCCAGATCCTCGAGGATCTGGCGCGATTGCGCCCGCCAGGTCTGGTGTTTGATATCGGGTCGCTAAAAACGCCGCTGCGGGCCGGTCTTGCGGCGCTGGCAGCCGCCGGTTGCCGGGTGACGTCCCTGCATCCCATGTTCGGGCCTGACACACGACTGCTGTCCGGTCGCCATGTGATCATCGTCGATGTCGGCTGCGCAGAGGCCAATCGCGAGGCGGCCGCGCTGTTCGAGGCGACCATGGCCGAGCGGGTCGAGATGTCATTGGAGGAGCACGACCGGCTGATGGCATTTGTGCTGGGTCTGTCGCATGCGCTGAATATCGCGTTCTTTACCGCGTTGGCGGACAGTGGCGAAGACGTCCCCCATCTGGCGGCGCTGTCCAGTACGACATTCGATGCCCAGCTCGATGTGTGTTCCAAAGTGGCGGCCGAGAACCCGGAGCTGTATTTCGAAATCCAGTCCCTCAATGCGCACGGCCCCGAGGCGTTGCAGGCGCTGGAAGCGTCCGTGGCACGCCTCAATCAGACCATACGCAGCCGCGACCAGGCGGCATTCGTGTCGCTGATGGAACGTGGTCGGGACTATCTGGCGCGCCGGCGTGCCGGCCAGTGAACCGGCTCCGACTACAGATCGCGCAACGTCTCGAGCGTCCCGGCGCCCGGCCACAGCATCTCGAGCACTGGCTGCAGGCTCTCGGCTGAGCCGGTCGTCATAAAGCGCTCAGCGCCGG
>JBATKC010000274.1:0-5016 GCA_049669065.1 Gammaproteobacteria bacterium | reverse complement strand
ATCTTGTCCATGACCCAGGGTTGCCTTCAGCTACCGAGGATAAAGCCCAGCGGCGGCGGGATCAGTTCAGCCAGCACCAGCAACACCAAGAATCCCAGACCGATAAAGAACCAGAACAGGAATTTCTCGAGCCGCCACAGCATGGCGCGGTTGAGTCTGGCGCCGGCGCCCCATTTGATTGCCAGCCGGTAGAGGCCGATGCCGGCATGGAACTCGACGCACAAGAGCAGCACGCCATAGATCCACACCAGACCTCCGGCGGTCCGGGCCATGGACGTGGCCGCCTCGATGCCGGCGCGATCCCCGAACAGCGTGGTAAAGATATCCAGCCCGATCAGCACCAGATGGAAGCTGCCGAGGACCAGCATGACCATGCCGGTGCGGACCTGCCAGATCCACAACCATGACTCAACATGCGGTTTGAGCACGCTATCCGGCCCGATATTCCGCCACTGCCCCTCCGAGTCGCGCAGCTCCCTGGCCAGATGAGCAAAACGCCGCCGCTCGCGCAGCTGAGCAGGGATCTTACGTGCGGCGAGAGCCGCGTGGATCACGAACAGGGCAAAAATAATGACGACTGTCGGCTGCGCGATGTAGGTGACCTCGAGGCCCTCTGCGAGCCAGTCGAAGCCCCGCGTGCCGAGCAGGATCGAGGCGACGAAGAACATGTGGCCCCACATAAACAGGGCCAGCGCCAGACCGCTCAGGCCGCTGATCAGTTCATAGATCACCTGCCGGCGGGACTCCGCCGGCCAGGCGGCGCCCGCGCTCCCCCGCACGGATTGACGGTCTGCGGCTTCGGCGGCGGAGCTGAGGTAGGGCGAACGGGCCATCAGGCCCCATCCTGCCTGCATCTTGTCGTCATGTGAACCCTTTTTTGGGGCTGCGGATTCGTCTCCGGTCCTTTATCATTGGGGATTGAACAAGACCCGCGCCGGCGCGGGTGCCCCGGGGGCATCCACGCTGCCCCGGCCACGCCATAACCGGACCTCGAATCACGCTGTCGACGCCAGGTATTACCCAAGAAAATCAAGCCAGACCGGCAGTCCTACGGCCGCAAAATATGGCCTGCTGTCTGGCCTGAATCGGAGATTTTGATGAGCATGCACTTTTCGCTGCAACCCTACGGCATCACGGTGGATACGATCTACAGGAATCTGACGCCTGGCGAACTCTATGAGCACGCTCTGCGCTATGACGCAGGCAGCGCGATCACCTCGACCGGCGCGCTGGTGGCGATGTCGGGCGAGAAGACCGGACGCAGTCCGCTGGACAAGCGGGTCATCCGGGAGCCCAGCAGCGAGCAGGACGTCTGGTGGGGCAAGGTCAATATCGGGCTGGACGAAAACAGCTTCAACATAAACCGCGATCGCGCCATCGACTATCTCAACACACGCGAGCATCTTTATTGCGTCGATGCTTACGCCGGTTGGGCGCCGAAATATCGGATCAAGGTCCGGGTGATCTGCGCCCGCCCCTACCATGCGCTATTTATGCACAACATGCTGATCCGCCCCCACGAGGAGCAGCTCGCGCGATTCGAACAGCCCGAGTACGTCATCTTTAATGCCGGTGGTTTTCCAGCCGGCGGTCTGATCGAGGGAGTGACTTCGAAGACCAGCGTCAATCTCCACTTCGGCCGCGGCGAATTCATCATCCTCGGTACCGAGTACGCCGGCGAGATGAAGAAGGGCGTGTTTACGATCATGAATTACCTGATGCCCAAACGTGATGTGCTGTCCATGCACTGTTCCGCCACCGAGGGCGAGCACGGTGATACTTCAATCTTGTTCGGCTTGTCCGGCACCGGCAAAACCACCTTGTCGGCGGACCCGAAACGCAAGTTGATCGGCGATGACGAACATTGCTGGTCCGACGACGGCGTGTTCAACATTGAGGGCGGGTGTTACGCCAAGGTCATCGATCTGTCCGAGGAAGCCGAGCCGGACATCTATCGGGCACTGCGTTTTGGCTCGGTGCTGGAGAATGTCGTGTTCGACGCGCGTAGCCGTGAGGTCGATTATCACGATGTCAGCGTCACCACGAATACGCGTGGTTCGTACCCCATCGAATATATCGACAACGCGAAGATCCCGTGCATCGGAGGCCATCCCCACAATGTGATCTTCCTGACGTGTGACGCCTTTGGCGTGCTGCCGCCGGTCAGCAAGCTGACGCCGGAACAGGCCATGTATCACTTCATCAGTGGCTACACCGCAAAGGTGGCAGGCACGGAAGTCGGCGTGGAGGACCCGGAAGCGACCTTCTCGCCGTGCTTTGGCGGTCCGTTCCTGGTCTGGCATCCGACCCGGTACGCGGAGCTGCTGGCGGACAAGATACGCCAACATGAAACCAGCAGCTGGCTGATCAACACCGGCTGGTCCGGTGGCCCCTTCGGCGTCGGCAAACGCGTCAAGCTCGCCTACACACGGGCCATCGTCGATGCGATCCACAACGGCACGCTGAAGGATGCACCGACGAAGACGGACCCGGTATTCGGACTCGAGGTGCCCATCGAGTGTCCCGGCGTGCCGGCCGAGATCCTGATCCCGCGCAAGACGTGGAGCGACGAGGCCGAGTACGACAAGTCGCGCATCCGTCTCGCCGCCTTGTTCCAGAAAAATTTCGAGACTTATGCCGACCAGGCCAGCGCCGCGATCAGGGACGCCGGTCCACGTACCTGAGATCGGCTAATTTACTCCGGGAGCTCGACTGGATGACAGTGTATATCGGACATCATGCGTTCAGCGGGCCGATGGATGCGGTAGGTCAGATGGTCGATCGGGCCGGCCTCTATGCGGTTCTGATCCAGCCCGGACGGAAACAGACCGTATTGTGTCTCGACCAGGCGGCCAACGTCAGTTCTGCCACAGCGCAGCGCATCAAGGCCGGAGAATTTGACCGGGCGGAGCACCCGCTGTTCTTCGCGGCGCTATATACGCCCGGCGTCCAGGCTTCCGGACGCAAGCATCTGCTGGAAGAAATACGGGCGGCCCTCAAGGAGCACTGACGGACCCGCCGGATCGAGTCCGATTCTGGTTGTGCCGTATCAGCCGCTGATATAGCGCTCAGCACCCACATCACCTGGATCCGGGATCAGGCGAGATAGAAGGCCCGCATCTGCGCGCGCTGCTCCGCGTCCGGCAGCGTGCCCATGCCGGCCTGAACATTGTCCAGCATGTGGCTCGGCCGCGACGTGCCGGGGATCACACAGGTCACCGCTGGATGCGCGAGTATCCACTTCAAAAAGAACTGTCCCCAGCTGGAAGCGCCAAACTCGGCGGCCCAGGCTGGCAGGGTCTTGCCTCGCACCCGGGCAAAGGTTGCGCCCCTCTCGTAGGGTCGGTTGATCAGCACGGCGACGCCGCGCTCCTGTGCCAGCGGCAGCAGTCTCTGCTCGGCCTCGGGCGTGGCGATGGAGTAGTTCAGCTGGACGAAATCCAGCGGTACTTCGCGCATCACGGCCTCGAGCTCTTCAAACGCATCGACGCGATAATGGGTCACGCCCAGATAGCGGATCCGCCCCTCCTCCTTCCAGCGCCGCAAGGTCTTTATCTGGGTCCGCCAATCGACCAGATTATGCACCTGCATCAGATCGACGGATTCGACCCGTAGCAACTTGAACGACTCCTCCATCTGCGCGATGCCCTGCTCTCTGCCCCGCGTCCACACCTTGGTCGCGACAAACAGCCGCTTGCGCAGTCCAGCGGCGTCGCTGAGATCGCCGATAACACCCTCTGCCCGGCCGTACATGGGGGACGTATCCACGACGCTGGCCGCGTGCTCGACCATCAGCTTCAACACGTCCAGCAAAGGCGCCCTGGCCTGCTCATCGCTGCCCACATCGAACACGCGTGACGTGCCCAGACCCACCACCGGCAGCAGCTCACCACTGGACAGTATCGGCCGACGACGCATCGTCTGTTGGGAAGCGAGCAGACGCGAGAACGGCACCATGCCGACGAGACCGCTTGCGGCCATCAGCTTCAGCAGCTGGCGCCGGCTCTGACCGGGACTGGGCAATATAGGTCTGCGTGTCATATTGTCCACCTCAGTCCTTGGGACCCGCCCCGGCCCCAGCAGGTTCCGTCGCTGCAGAGCTTTGTTGATTGCCCGGGTCGTCGTGTGATTCGAGCGAGCGACCCAGACGCCACGCCACAAACGCCCACAGACCGGCCACCGGTGCCGCGACCAGAGCCGTCTGGCCGATGCCCAGCCCCAGCGCGCCTAGACCGGCATAGACCCAGGCGCTGACCAGGTCGCCGCCACGATAGACCACCGTATCGATAAAATTCTTGGCCTTGTACTTGGCGCGCCTTCCGACCACGGTGAACAGCATCTCGCGACACGGTCGCATGATCCCGTAATTGCCGCCGCGCCGCACCACCTGCGCGATCACCAGCATCGACAACACCGGCGCCATACCGAGACCCACGAACACGAACACCATCAGTACCGGGACGAGTGCGATCGCGGCAGGCAGACCCATGCGGCGCACCAGTCGTCCGGTGCCGAAGATCTGCAGCGACAGCGCGGTGATGTTGACCGCCAGATCGATGGCGGCGAACACGGTGGTGCGCTGCTCGGAACTGACGAAAAGATCGGAGACGATGCGCGCCTGTTGAAAATACAGGAACGTGGCCATGCTGGTGGTCAATAACATCAGCAGACAGATGCCGAGCAGGTAGCGCGAGCGCAGCACCAGATGCAGGCCCTCGAGGATAGACCCGCCCATCGCTGTTTCCGCTTCTGCCCGGCGCTCGGCGCTGATCTGCGGACTGGCGGTGTGGACGACACGGGTCATGCAAAACAGGGCCAGGCTAAACAACACCACCGAGATCAGCAGCAGATTATCGGCCCCGACCAACGGCGATAACAAAGTCGTCAGCGCTGGCCCGACGATGGCGCCGGTACTGCCACCTGCGGCCACAAAGCCAAACAGCCGGGCCGCCTGCTGACGGTCGAACAGGTCCGCCATCAGGCTCCAGAACACGGAGACGACAAACAGGTTGAACA
>JBATKC010000273.1:0-2747 GCA_049669065.1 Gammaproteobacteria bacterium | reverse complement strand
AAGACGGAGGTCCGGGTCGATGATCCGGGATACGACAGATGGAAGTGATTCTGCTGGAGAAAGTCGAGAACCTCGGCGGCATCGGCGACAAGGTCAAGGTGCGTCCGGGTTACGGTCGCAACTACCTGATCCCGCAAGGTAAGGCTACCGCCGCGACCGAGGCACACCTGGCCGCATTCGAGGCGCGCCGGTCCGAGCTGGAGGCCAAGGCCGCCGACGAGCTGACCGCAGCCAAAGCGCGGGCCGAGAAGGTGCGCGAGCTCAAGCTGGTGATACGGGCCAATGCCGGTGAAGAAGGCAAGCTTTTCGGTTCGGTGGGCACCGTGGACATCGCAGAGGCGGCCACCGCCGCCGGTGTCGAGCTGGAACGCAGCGAAGTGCGGCTGGCGGAGGGCCCGCTGCGTGTGCTGGGTGAGCACATCGTCGAGATCCACCTGCATACGGATGTCTCGGTGGAACTGCCGATCGTCGTCGCGGCCGAAGAGTCGGCTACCGCTCAGGACTGATTACGGCATGCCGGGCCGGCCTCGCGTCGGCCCGGCCTGTGTTATCGTCGGGGTTCGCTTGGGAGCAGCTATTGGCCGGCGTAGCGACAACACAGGACACCCCTTTCCAGGGCACTGAATCTATCCGGGTTCCGCCTCATTCGCTTGAGGCTGAGCAGTCGGTGATCGGCGGTCTGATGATCGACAACACCGCCTGGGACCGGATCGCCGACATCGTCGCTGCCGATGACTTTTATCGTCGCGACCATCGACTGATTTTCACCGCTATCGGTGAGCTTGCCGAAAAGAGCCAGCCCTGTGACGCGGTCACCGTTTCGGAATTTCTCACCCGACGCTCGGAACTCGACGCGGCAGGCGGACTGGCCTACCTTGGCCAGCTGGCCAAGGAGACCCCGAGCGCCGCCAACATCGTCGCCTACGGCAATATCGTCCGCGAGCGGGCGATGTTGCGCGAATTGATCAGCGTCGGTGGCGAAATCGCCACCAGCGCGGCCAGCGCCGACGGCCGCGACGCTACGGATCTGATCGACGAGGCCGAGCGCCGCGTATTCGAGATCGCAGAGCGCGGCCAGCGGCGGGGCTCCGGTTTCGTCGAGTTGCGCAAGATCCTGCCCGGCACCATCGATCGCCTCGATGAGCTCTACACCTCGGAAGGGCACATCACCGGGATCTCCACCGGTTTTGACGATCTCGACAAGATGACCGCCGGACTCCAGCCGGGTGACCTTGTGATCGTCGCCGGCCGTCCCTCGATGGGCAAGACCAGCTTCGCCATGAACATCGCCGAGCATGCCGCGATCAGCGGCAAGAAGCCGGTGGCGATCTTCTCCATGGAGATGTCGGCGGAGCAGCTGTCGTTCCGCATGATCTCCTCGCTGGGCCGCGTCAATCAGTCACATCTGCGCACCGGAAATTTCACCGACGAGGACTGGCATCGCATCAACGCCGCGGTAACGATCATGTCCGAGTCGAAGATCTTTATCGACGATACGCCGGCGATGAATCCTACCGAGATCCGGGCCCGGTCCCGGCGTCTGGCCCGCGAGCACGGTCTGGGGTTGATCGTGCTGGACTATATCCAGCTGATGCAGGTCGCCGGTAACACCGAGAACCGCGCCACCGAGCTGTCGCAGATCTCGCGTTCGCTGAAGGCCCTGGCCAAGGAGCTGCGGGTCCCGGTCATCGCGCTGTCGCAGCTCAACCGCAGCGTCGAACAACGCACCGACAAGCGGCCGGTGATGTCCGATCTCAGGGAATCCGGCGCCATCGAGCAGGACGCAGATCTGATCGCCTTTATCTATCGCGACGAGGTCTACAACAAAGAGACCATGCGCAAGGGGATTGCCGATATTATCGTAGCCAAACAGCGTAATGGCCCCATCGGCGAGGTCCATCTGACCTTCCTTGGTGAATACACCAAGTTCGAGAATTACCTGCCGGAAAATTTCGGGGATGAGGCCTACGGGTGAATCGGGCCGCACGGGCGACCATTGACAGCTCGGCCCTGAGGGCCAATCTGCGCACTCTGCGTGGGTCCGCTGACGCCCGCATCATGGCTGTGATCAAGGCCGATGGTTACGGCCATGGCATCGTGCCGGTCGCCCGCGCCCTCGCCGATGCAGATGCCTTCGCGGTCGCGCGTCTGGAAGAGGCGCTGTCGATCCGCGAAGCCGGTCTGAACAACCGGATCATCCTGCTCGAGGGTCTCTTCCATACCGAACAACTCGAACTGTCCGCGCAGCTCGGCCTGGAGCTGGTGGTCCACGCGCCGCAACAACTACAGATGCTGGAGGCGATGCGCGGCAGTAATCGTTATCCGGTCTGGCTCAAGCTGGATACCGGCATGAACCGTCTGGGTTTCGAACCCGGCGCCGCGGCCGAACTGGTGCGACGGCTCGGCGCCTGCGCCGCGGTTGAGGGTCCGGTCCAGCTGATGACGCATCTTGCCAACGCGGATGACCCGGACGATGCCACCACGGCCAGACAGGTCGAGCTGTTCGGTGCATCGGTCGGTGGCCTTCCCGGCGAGCGTACTATCGCCAACACCGCGGGTATGCTGGCCTGGCCCGAATCCTGTGCCGACTGGGTCAGGCCCGGTATCGGGCTCTACGGCGTGTCGCCATTCGCCAACAAGAATGGCACCGATCTTGGCCTGCGCCCGGTGATGACACTGGTCAGCGAATTGATCGCGGTCAAGACCGTGGCCCCCGGCGCCCGGGTCGGCTATGGCGGGGCATGGAC
>JBATKC010000272.1:0-2792 GCA_049669065.1 Gammaproteobacteria bacterium | reverse complement strand
GCACAGCGAGGATCGGGATCACGGCCAGATCCTGGAACAGCAGGATGGCGAAGGTGGATCTGCCGTACTGGCTTGTCAGCGCCTTGCGCTCGGCCAGGATCTGCAGCACAAAGGCGGTCGACGACAGGGCCAGGCCCAGACCGATGACGATGGCGGCGCTGACACCCTGGCCGAGAGCCCACGCCAGCACCGCCAGTGCCGTGGCGGTGATCATGACCTGGGCAGTACCGAGTCCGAACACCGCCCGGCGCATCACCCACAATCGGGATGGCTTGAGCTCAAGGCCGATGATAAACAGCAGCAGCACCACGCCAAACTCGGAGGCATGGAGCACGCTGTCCACGTCTTCAAACGCGCCAAGGCCATAGGGGCCGATCGCGATACCGGCCGCCATATAACCGAGCACGGAACCGAAACCGAACATACGGAACAGGGGCACCGCAACACAGGTTGCTGCCAGAAAGGCAAACAGCTCTGTCAGGGTCAAGATGAGTCTCCGGGTTGGCGAGGCCGTAACATAACCGACCGTCGGAAAGGCAGCAAAGATATCGTATAAACCTCTCGGCGCCCGCTGGCGTCACAGACATATACCGTCACCCTTCACGCTGGAGAGATCATGAGATATCACACTGCAAACCTGTGCGCGCTGGCCCTGGCGATTACCGCTCTGTTTACCGCTGCGGTCCATGCGGAGGACATCAGTCGGGAATTCGAAGTGGTCGACGGGGGCCGTCTGGAGATCGATATCGAGTCCGGCGGCATCAAGGTCCAGGTCGGTGAATCCAATGTGGTGCGGGTCACCGTCCAGGTGCGGGGGGCCAACGCCGATCAATTCGAACTCGATTTCCGCCAGCGGGGCGGGGAGATACGCGTCCGCGGCCGGACCCCGGGCAAGCACAAGCGCTATAACAATCGTGACCTTGCGGTGGAAGTCCGTGCCGAGGTGCCCAGGCGTTTTGATCTGAAGCTGGATACGTCCGGTGGAAGTATCGAGGTCGGAGACGTGGACGGCGAGGTGGACGCGGATACCGCGGGCGGCAGTATCGTCGTCGGTCGCGTGACCGGACCGGTCAGGGCCGACACCGCCGGCGGCAGCATCGAGGTCGTGGCCAGCGTCAAGGATGTCGATGCCGACACCGCCGGCGGCAGCATCGACCAGGGAGAGATCCAGGGATCGATCAAGGCCGCTACCGCCGGCGGCTCGATCCGTGTCGAGCGTGCGCTGGGTCGGTCGCGACTGAGTACCGCCGGCGGCAGCATTACGGTCAAAGACGCCCGCGCAGGCGTGGTCGCGGACACGGTCGGGGGCGGCATCAAGGTGGATTTCATGGCGCAGCCCAGCGACCGCAGCCGTCTGGATACGACCGGTGGTTCGATAACGGTAGGTATCGTCGAGGGTCTGGGCTTCGATCTGGATGCCACGTCGGGCAGCCGCATCCGCTCCGCGTTCCCGGTGGATGACGACGAAGATGATCCAGAGCGGCTCCATGGACCACTCAACGGTGGCGGCCCCGAACTTGAGATCAGCAGCAGCGGACGGGTACGGATCGAGAAGCGCTAGCCGGTCCGGCTCAGTCCCCGCACCAGTCGATCAGGATCTGCGCCAGCTCCGGTCCCGCGTCTTCCTGGACAAAATGACTGGCACCGGCCAGCTGCCGATGGGGCTGACCCGCAGCGCCCGGCACATGCGCCTGCAACGGGCGATCGGCCCGGCCGAGGATCGGATCCTTTTTGCCAAAAGCAGTCAGGAATGGCTTCTGCCATTGGCCCAGCGCGTCCCAGGCGCGGCGATTCGCCGGCACCGCCGGATCGTCCTCCTCGGTGGGCACCAGACGCGGGAACGCGCGCGCGGCCTGTTTGTATGCGCCGGACGGGAAGGGGGAGTCATAGGCAGCCACCACCTCCGGCGACAGATGCGTGACGCAGCCGCTTTGCACGATCTTGCCGATCGGGAACAACGGTGAGTAGCGGGCGAACGCCCTCCAGACCTTGAAGGCCGCAGGCACCGGGCGATCGGCGATCGGCAGGAAGCCATTGGCGACCATCACGCGAGCAAAGCGCTGCGGATGCTCCGCTGCCAGCCGCAGACCGATCAGCGAGCCCCAGTCCTGGACAAAAAGAATGATGTCTTCGAGCCCGTTGGCTTCGATCCACTGCCAGGTCCATTCCACATGGCGGGCGTAGCTGTAGTCGGACATCGCACCCGGCTTGTCCGAGCGGCCAAAACCGATCAGGTCCGGCGCCACCGCCCTGAACCCGGCGGCGGCCAGCGGTGGGATCATCTTGCGGTACAGGAACGACCAGGTCGGCTCGCCGTGCAGCATCAACACCACCGGACCGCTGCCATCCTCGACATGGGCCATGCGCAGACCATCGATCTCGGTATACCGCGGGGCAAAGGGAAAATCCGGAATAGCGCTGAATCGATCGTCCGGCGTGCGCAGTATGTTCATGGCTTTGTTACCTGCATGTTCGATCAGGATTCGGTCATCTGGCGGCGCAGCTGCCCCTTGGCCAATTTGCCGGTGGCGGTGTGCGGCAGCTCGTCGACAAAACGCACGGCGTCCGGTATCCACCAGTCTGCTACCTTGCCCTTGTACGACGCTCGCAGCGTTTCAGCATCGACACGCGCGCCGGGCTTCCTGACCACGACCAGCAGCGGTCGTTCGGACCATTTCGGGTCGGCGATGGCGATCACAGCCGCTTCGGCGACATCTGGATGCGCCATTGCCAGATTCTCCAGCTCGATCGAGCTGATCCATTCACCGCCTGACTTGATCACGTCCTTGGCC
>JBATKC010000271.1:0-5115 GCA_049669065.1 Gammaproteobacteria bacterium | reverse complement strand
CTGCGGCAGCGACGAAGCGCCGATATCGAAACGCAGGTGGGCGGCACTGGAGACCTTGTTGACGTTCTGGCCACCGGCGCCGCTGGCACGCACGGCGGTGATCTCGATCTCGTCCTCGGGCAGGTTGACGCGATTTGTGATCTTCAAAACGATCGTCCGTCTCTTCGGCGGGCCCCGCCGGGCCCCGGCTGATTTATCGGTCCGGCTCAGACCATACAGAAGACATTCAGTTTGTTGCCGTCCAGATCGCGGAAATAGCCGGCGTAAAAACCTTCCCCACGCGGTCCCGGCGCGCCCTCGTCCGTTGCGCCGAGAGACAGCGCCCTGGCATGCACCGCCTGCACCTGTTCGGGTGACGCCGCCGCCAGCGCGACCATGGTGCCATTGCCGACGGTCGCCGGCTTGCCGTCAAATGGCCGCGTCAGAGCCAGCCCGGCCTGGTCCTGTGAGGCCGACCAGGCGATAAATTGCTCGTTTTCCATAAAACGCGTGGCGCCGACATCACTGAGGAGCGCGTCATAGAATTCAGCGGCGCGGGGCAGGTCGTTGGTTCCAAGCGTCACGTATCCGATCATGATCCGTCTCCTCCACTCTGGTTGGGAAGAAGTGTAGCGGGTCCGGCAGCGAATCGGGCTGATTCAGCGGCCGCCGGCACCGCGGGTCCAGAATCGGGGGCAGGCAGGGGAGGAGTGCTGATGAGACTGTATCGGTGTCCACGTACGCGCGCGTCGCGGGCCGTCTCGTGTCTCGAAGAACTGGGCGAGCCCTACGAGCGGATGCTGATCGATATCCGTGATCCTGAGGCCACAAAGGACCCGGGTTTCCGCGCGGCCCGCCTATGCCAGGGTGATGGCCATGGAGGCCGATTGAGCGCCGGCCCTGGAACTGAGGCTAGCCGCCGCTAGTCGTCTTCATCTCGCTCGCGGGCTTTCAAGGTCTCCGCCATCTTGGCGCGGAAGACGCCGGTCGCATCCACGGTGGAGATGCCCATCTCGGTCGCGTAGCGGGCGGCCTTGATCAGATTCTGCTCGAACAACACCTGAGTCTTGTCGCCGACCACGGCATCGCCGCTGGCGTCGGCGACGCACAGGCGGCCGTTTTCCCGATGCTGCAAAAGGTCTGCGGCCACCAGCATCTCGATCGCCCGGGTCACCGCATCCAGCTCGATCCGGAGTTCTTCGGCGACCCGCTGGACAGGCGGCACGATCGCGCCGGGCGGCAGACGTCCATCCTCGATTTCGTCTCTCAGGACGCGGAACAGACGCTCGTGAATTTCGCCTTCGGTCTCCTCCCGCATGCGGATCCGCCAGCGGCCACTTCTTGACGCCCAAAAATCAGCCATGGTTGCTCCGTTGTCCAGGTAGAGTGCCGTCCCGACGCACCCGGATGATAGCCCAAGGGAACCGGATATCCCACGGGATACGGTGTCAGACTGCGGTATGTATCGGGGATTTGTCAGCAACAGCCGCCAACGGCTGTCAAAGCGTCACATGGCCTGTTGCCTGCTTTGGCGATACCGCGATCGATGCGGTCGCGGATGGGAACGAGACGATTTGGTCCGCACACGGACTAGCCTGTGTCATCGGTCTCCTGACCGATGCAGGAAGAGCTATGCTTATTTCAGGAACACACGGATTTCCGGGCGGCGCAGGTGTCTGCGCCAACCTCAGAGGGAGGTAACCATGACTCGCAACAAGGAAACGACAAGCAAATCCGCAGCCAGGGCCAGGACGGCATCCAGCAAGGCCACAGTCAGGGCCAGAAAACCGGCTCCGGCAAACAAACCAGACCTGAAGTCCAGACTGCTGAGGATGGAGAAGTCTCTGGAGAAGGGCGCTGTCGAATTCGGACATCGGATTAGAGACGAGATGCCGGTGGTCAAGGCAAGAGTCGTCAAGGCCGGCAAGGCAGTGGCAAAGAAGGCCGTAGAGGTCGAGCGGGGCATCAAGCATGATGTCATCGAGGTAAAGAGGAAACTCGAGGCACGGAAATCTGCTCACGCAAGCAAGACGTCGGGCACAAAGAAACCAGCGGCAAGAAAGACGGCGGCAAAAAAACCCACGGCGATCAAGCCAGCGGCCAAGAAGACCTCGGCCAAGAAGAGTTCGGCGAAGAAGACCTCGACCAAGAAGACCGTGTCCCGGCGCGCGTCGGCCACCATAAAGTCACCTGCTCGCCGGCCGGCAGAGAGAAAATCGGCTTGATGCCGGGCGGCCTGTGGCAGAGCGAGTGAGTCACCGCCGATTTGGCTGCAAGGGCTGATGATGGAGCAGGGATCGGCCGATGGGTCGGCGCCCTGCACGCTCCCGGTGTATCAGACGCTGGCCTTGCCTTCGGACGCCTTGAACACCTCGAGCTGCTCGGCGGTGGCCGGCTCCTGATACTGCTCTTTGTAATCGGCGTACGGCATGCCGTATACGATCTCGCGCGCCTGGTCATAGTCCAGTTCGATGCCCTGATCCTCAGCCGCGGATCGATACCACTTGGAAATACAGTTGCGGCAGAAGTAGGCGAGGTTCATCAGTTCGATGTTCTGCACCTGCGGATTCTTTTGCAGATGTGCGATGAGCCGGCGGAAGACATCGGATTCGATCGCGGCGCGGGTATCGTCGTCGATGGTAGGTAATTTGCTCATGATGGAATTCCTGTATTGACGGGCCGTGTCAGCCCTGTGCCGGGACTATATTGAACGAAATACACAGCCGCTCGTGGTCATCGTCAAAGGGCAGCGTGCGGTGCCAGAAGTAGGACGGAAAGGCGATCAACTTGCCTTCTTCCGGTTGGATCCGGCGGATAGCCGGGGTGGCATCGTGATAGATATCGTCGGGCCCGCGGCCGAACTCGATCCATCCCTGCTGTGACCCGTCCGCGTCGCTGACCACCGGCGGCAGCTGTACGTAATAGACGCCGCTGATCCAGGCGTCTTTGTGATAATGCGGGATCTGATAGCCACCTCGCCACATGCGCACACCCCATCCGCTCAGATACCAGCTGGCAGGACGGCTGACCGGGAACGGATGGGTCGGGTCAAGCGTTAGCCCATCCATCATGCGATCGATCGCCGTGTCGAGGAACCCGATCAGCGCGGCGATCTCGGGTTCGGCGGATCTCAATATCTCCCCGGTATCCATGCCGTTGGTGGTCGTGCGTTCTGCGCCGAGGGTCGGATGGTTGAGGATATGCGCCGCCAGCCGGGTGTTGAGTGCCGAAGCATCGGCGAAGCCGCCACCACCTTCGAAACGGTCGATATGGATCATGGACTGAAGATCCACCAGCGCAGCGACGCCCGCATCGTCGCCGAGCAGGGACAAGGCCGCGATCTTGTGGGCCAGCGCGTGCACATCGCCGGGATTGCGTGCCAGCACCTGCTCGACCTGTTGTAACGCATCCCCGGGCTTGCGCTGGCAAAGCAGTGCCCGGGCCAACGCACCGCGCGCCCGGTCATCGGACGCATCGAGGCCTACCGCACGCTCAAAGGCGTTTGTCGCGGCGTCGATCTGCAGCGGGTCCTGGATCAACATCATGCCCAGATTGAAAAATGCGGAGCGCTGATCGGGATGGGTCGCAACGACTTGCTGCAGACAGCGGATGGCTTCATCCTGTCGGCCGACCTCGCCCAACACGCAACCCAGCGCTTCCTCGGCGCGCCCGTCCGTGGATCCGGCGGTCACGGCGCGGCTGAAGAAATCGATCGCGGCGTCCGCGTCCCCGGCCTGATAGCGGAGTACCCCCAACAGACGCAGCGCCTCCGGGTGTCCCGGGGTATCGGCAAGCAGTTCCCGATACGCGGCCTCGGCCTCTGCCAGACGTCCCTGCTGATGGAAACGGTGAGCGGTCAGGAACCGCTGGCGCAGCGCATCGGTATTCAAATTGGCATCAGGTGTCATTGCGGGCAGGGCCGTTTCGCGGCCCGGGGGTTGAACTCCAGCTGAGACCTTACTCAGAGGCCGGGCGCCAAGGCAAGCGCCATCCCGGTATCGCCCGCGCGCCTTCCTTGCTCCGAGGTGATAGCGTTAGCGCAACCGCTCAGCAGGAGGCACCCTTCTCGATGATCCGTTTCAGGACCCTGGTCATGCTGGCACCGCTGCTGGCGCTGGCGCTGGCGCTGGCGCCGGCTGCGAGCATGGCCGCGCCCGAGTTTTACCAGCTGGATTATCGGGTCCGTCTGCGCCCGCAACAGGCGGAGGCCGTGGTCGTCATCGACGTGCGGCAACGCCGAGATCTGTTGCGGGAAGTACGTTTCCGCCGTTTGCCGGACTGGCACCGGGATTTCTCCGGCGACGGCAGCCTGGAAACCACCGATGACGCGATCATCTGGCGTCCGCCGGCCGGCGGTGGCCGGTTACGGCTGGTCGCGCAACTGGATCACCAGCGTGGCAAGGGTGGTTACGATTCCCTGATCACCGACGGATGGGCGATTTTCCGCGGCGATGACCTCGTCCCGCCCGCGGCAGTCCGCTCGGTCAAGGGCGCCCGCGCTCAGGCTCGATTGCAGATCGATGCGCCGGAAGGCTGGTCCGTCGTCACTGCCTTTCCCAAGGGCGACGATGGCTGGTTCCACGTCGATGATCCGGAGCGGAATTTTGACCGGCCGGTGGGCTGGATGGCGGCGGGCAAGCTCGGTGTCCGGCGTGACACGGCTGCTGGCATACAGGTGGCGATCGCGGGGCCCACCGGCCAGGGTATCCGCCGCATGGATATGCTGGCGTTTCTCAACTGGAATCTGCCCGGGTTAAAACAGGTGTTTCCGGATTTCCCCGGGCGGCTGCTGATCGTCTCTGCCGGCGATCCGATGTGGCGCGGCGGTCTGTCCGGCCCCGGATCACTGTTTATCCATGCGGACCGGCCGCTGATCAGCGCCAACGGCACGAGTACCCTGCTGCATGAGCTTGTCCATCTGGCTCAGGGATACAGCGCGGATCCCGGCGGCGACTGGATCGTAGAGGGCGTGGCCGAGTACTACAGCATCGAGATCATGCGTCGTTCCGGCACCTTGTCGAGTGAGCGCGCCCGCCGCGCGCTGGAGTCAGTAAGCCGCTGGGGTGAGAGCGCCGATCGTCTCGACACCGACCGCTCCAGCGGTGCGGTGACCGCGCGCGCGGTCCGCTTGCTGGC
>JBATKC010000270.1:0-4665 GCA_049669065.1 Gammaproteobacteria bacterium | reverse complement strand
GCACTGCACTGCGGCCGATGTGGCGCTCCCGGGTACACGCGGCCTTAGCCGGTCTGAGTTATGGATTCAGCAGATCGATGCCGATAACAGCGGCGGCGCGTCGCTCAGGGAATTGGTCGCCAGCGGCGACGGGAGCCAGTGGTTTCAAGACAGTGACTTTAGCAGCGCAGACAAGAACGGCGACGGCGATCTCAATCCGGACGAGCTCGAGGTGCTGATACAGAGCATGGAACGCCGGAGCCGACGTTAGCTCATACAAGGTAGAAAAAGGGGTCAGGTTTATTTTTTGGTAAAAAAAACCTGACCCCTTTTTCCCCATCCAAGATTTCCTGCTGCCTGCAGGGGAAGAGCCGGTCAGCCAGTAAGTCTAATCTGGTCCGGCTGCAACCGACTCAATCCTCACGCTCATCCTCGCTACGGCTGTGCACCGCCCGCAGGCATCATTCCCCGATCACGATGAGCGGCTCCTGCTGGAACGGTGCAAGTTCCTCGTCGTCACCGTCGACCCCACCGGTGCCCGGCATCATCTCAAACCCTAGCTCGAATTGCGTCAGCGTCGACTTCAGCTGCTCGTAGACCTCCCGGTTACCCTCCAAACTGGCCTTGCCGGCATCGATCTGGTCATCGAACGTCACCGCACCCATCATCACCTGCTCGAGATCAGCTCGATCGATGGTTACGGTCAGGTCGGCCTCATCGGCCTGGAAACCCACGATGTTGGTCAGCGTGGCGTTGCTCATCTCGACCACGAATTGCTCTCCATTGTCAGGCGTGACGAGGTTGATCGTGAACGACATCTCCTCAGCCTTCTCGCTGTCCATGCGGATTCCCATGTAATCCAGCCACAGTTCGGTGGTCATGGCCGAGATGAGATCCGGCCCGCCGGTCTTCGGCGAGGCTCCTTCCGGGATCCCGGAGCGCAGCTCGAGGGCAGCGGCCAGGAAGCTGTTGCGGACGCTGGGGCTCTCCTGCTGATAGCCGATCTGCTCGAAGATATCCGCCAGCAGATCCTTGGCCGCCTGGTTCTTCGGCTCCGCGTAGACCAGCTTGTTGACGATCTCCTGAGCAAGGCGGTACTGGCCTGCCTGGTAGAGTTCCCGGCCTTTGGCGATGATCTTGTCCGAGCCGCCCATCATGTCCACATACAGAGGCGCCGAGTCTTCCGGCGAAAGCGGGATGAGCGTCGTCGGATTGCCGTCCCAGTAGCCCAGATATCGGTTGATCACCGCGCGGCTATTGTGCTCCATGGAGCCGTGGTAGCCGCGGGCATACCACTGCTGCTGCAGGCTCTTCGGCACCTTGTACACGTTGTGGACCTGATTGATCGTGACGCCCTGGTTGGCCAGGTGCAGGACCTGATTGTTGAGGTGGGCATACATGTCACGTTGACCGCGCATCACTTCCTGAATCCGTGCATTACCCCATCGCGGCCAGCTATGGGAGGCAAACATGACCTCGGCGTCCTGCCCGTAAAGGTAGAGGGCGGCGTTAATCTGCTTGGACCACTCCAGCGAGTCCCTCACCAGCGCGCCCCGGAGTGTGTAGATGTTATGGATGGTGCCGGTGATGTTCTCGGCGGCCCAGAAGGCATTCAGGTCCGGGAACCAGGTGTTCATCTCGGCCGGCGCCTCGGTGCCGGGTGTGTTCTGGAACACCATCCTGACGCCGTCGACGGTCATCTCTTCGATGTCCTGCTCGATGATCACGGTGGGAGGAATCAGGCCCAGATTGCCGGCCGCCGTCGACTTGCCGATGGACTGATCCACGTGACCGAAGGGGTTGGCCGGCAGCAGCACGCCATACTGATAGAACAGACGCCGGCTCATGGCGTTGCCGGCATAGACGTTCTCGGAAACGGCGTGATCCATGAAGCCGACGGGAGCGATGATCTTGACCTTGCCAGCGCGGACGTCTTCGATATCGACCACACCTCGCACTCCGCCGAAGTGGTCGGCATGGGAGTGGGAGTACACCACGGCCACCACCGGCCGCTCACCAAGCTGTTCATTGATGAATTTCAGCGCGGCCGCGGCAGTCTCTTTGGCGGTCAGCGGATCGAACACGATCCAGCCGGTGTCACCCTTGATGAAAGAGATATTTGCCAGATCGAACCCACGCACCTGGTAGATGCCGGGGATCACCTCGTACAGCCCGTAATTCATGTTGAGAATGGCCTGGCGCTGGAGGGAGGGATGGATGCTGTCGAAATCCTCACCGCCGAGCAGCCACTCGTATTTGCCCATATCCCACGCGACATGACCCTTCTCGGCCATGATCTGCGTATATTCGGGCGCTGCGATAAACCCGCGCTTCTGCTCTTCGAAGTCCTGTGTATCGGAAAACGGCAGCGTCACCCTGCGCTCTTGCTGGATTTTGATCGTGTGTTCCGACGCTGGCTTGCCCTTGGCGTGGAAGTGATCTGTTTCCGGGTCTGCCAGTCCCGGGGTCGAGAAGACGACCAGGGCGGCTGCGATTGTGGCGACAAGGCTTTTCATGGGACGTCCTCGGAAGTGGTCATTCTGTGATCTGGGCCGAATATTAGGCATGCACGTCGATGATTTGTCCAATGCATTGTAATTATGATTTTGATATATTTTATGCATGATTACTCTGAAGCACCTCATCCATGCCCAGGCCCTCGCGGACCAAAGGCACTTTGGCCGGACGGCCGAATTTCTTCGCATGTCGCAGCCCGCGCTGAGCCGGAGCATCAAGACGCTCGAGGCCGAACTGGGTGCGCCGATCTTTGATCGGATGCCGGACGGCATCGAGGTCACGCTGTTTGGTAAAAAATTATTGGAGAAGGCTGCGGTGATCCTTCGGGAAACCGATGAGCTGCGGAGGGAAATCGATATCCTGCTCAATCTTGAGGCCGCCGGTTTATCGGTCGCCATGGGTCACTTTCCCTACGATATTTTGGGGCCCAAGGCTATCGGCAGACTGATCGCCGACCACCCCGGGTTATCGGCTCGCCTGAGAGGCGGCGATTGGCGCGAGGTAAGGGATCAGGTCGCAGAGCGGGAAGTTGACCTTGGCGTCGGCGAGATCAGCGAGGTCCAGTCAGACGAACGATTCGAGATCGAGCCCCTGGAGAAGCATCAACTCCATCTATATTGCAGAGCGGATCATCCGTTGTTGTCCGGCGAACCGGTGGGCTTTGACGATCTTCTGGCCTATCCCTGGGCTACCAGTCGGGTGCCGGCTCGCATCTCTGCCTTTTTTGGAGAAGGCGAGAATCGGGCAGGTCGGATCGATCCGGCCTCAGGGGATTTCGTCCCGACGGTGGAAATCGAGAATGCTTCAGCGTCTCGGAGCGTGGTCCTGAACAGCAGTGCCATAGCCGGTGCCCTGTTGATTCAGCTGGAACGAGACCTGGAAGACGGCAGGCTGGCTCTGATCCCGTATCGAGCAGACTGGCTGCGGCTAAACCATGGGATCATTTATCTGAAAGGCCGCATGCTGCCGCCGGCCGCCCGGCTCTTCGCAGAGGAGATCCGCAAACTTGACGCTGATATTGGGAACCGCGAGCGGGCATTAGGCGAGTGGCTTCCTATCGCCAATAAAACGGCCAGGGTGCCGGAGGCGCCTTTGTAGCCGATCCTCGATAGCGCCCTGCTTCCCGGAGTACGAACCTGCGCAAAATGGTGTCCCTCAGGACTCCTCCATCATGCGCTTGACCTTGTCGTTCATCGTCGACGGCTTTGACATGACTTCGCGCAGGAAGCTTCTGAACTCGGCCGGCAGCGTGTCTCCTCCCATTTCCAGATAAAAATGCATGCCTGGCTGGTTCAAATTGCCAGAGAGAGTGGCGACTCTTGCGGCCCAGAGTTCGTCCGGCATGATGCCTTCCTTGTGCAGATAGAACGCCACTGACTCCCGCCGCATGAATATGTTGAGTGTGCCGACAAACCGCCTCAGCTCGGCCGGGCTCAGCGCTTCGGGATCTCGCAAACCCCGCCAGAACGCATGGCTGACATCCGGATCGCTAACCAGCAGTTCACTAAAGCGCGAGGAGTTCTCGGTCGCTGTCTGGACGGCGGTGATGCGTGACGCCTTGGTGTTCTGACGGATCTGGATCGACAGATATCCAAGGGTAATGATGACGCCGGCGGCGCCGGCGACTTCGCCGATCGCGGAAACAGCTTCCCAGTTCATCAGTGACTCCATATGGTGATGGCGAATTGCGGGGACAGTTTACCGATTTCCCTAATGTTCCAGATACCCGGGTAGCGTGAGAGAAATAGGTAAACTGTCCCCGTAATTCTATAGCTTGTTCGCGATTCGACCGGATGCGGCGCGTGATTGCGTCGGCCTGATGCGGCCGGTTGGCAGTCTGTTTTCTGGCCCAATAAACCATCACTTAAACGGGTGCCGATGTTCGCTTATTGACTTGTTCCATCATGGACAACTCGCGCTAGCAGATAAATTGCAGCCCTTGGGCAATAAGTGAACACCGGCACCGTATCCAAACACCGATATGAACGCTTTTCTCCGCAAAGCGGGGATAAACAGCGTCTCACCCCCAGCTCCTGTGCGTGGTAGAGATTGAGGCCAGCGTCATGAACACGAGCGCCCCCGCAATGCTTGCCACGGACAGGAGGTCTGTGTACCTTTGTACATACGCGACGAGTGATGGACTACGAATGGGATCCGGCCAAGGAGTGG
>JBATKC010000269.1:0-3431 GCA_049669065.1 Gammaproteobacteria bacterium | reverse complement strand
CCGGCGGCCTGGATGGCCGCGACCGCTCCGACCAGCAGCAGCTCGATCAGCCGCGGTCCGTCCGCCGCCTCGACGCCGCCATAGACGTCGACGGCTCGATAGGCGTTCAGCGCGTTCCCGGTGCCCGGATTATTCATGTCCTGCGTCCCTGTGCTGTGCCGTCTCCGGCATCCCTAACCCCCCAGCGAGCCGAGCTGCTGGAGCAAGAAATTTCCCGTGCTGTTGAGCTGGGCCACCAGCTCGTCCATGGCAGAGAACTGTCGTGCGTAACGTTGACGCACGGAGTCCATGCGCAGATCCAGCGCGGCGCGGCGATCCTCGATGCTGTCGAGTTCCTGGCGTAGCGCGTCCTCGCGGGTGGCGAGTTGTCCGCCGCTTTCCAGATACGGCGTGAGCAGCGTATCGATGCGGGTACCGATCCCTTCGGCACCGCCAAACAGATCACCGACTGCATCGAACTCGGCGGCCAGAGCGTCGTCTAGCCTGGCGGCATCGAGTTTCAGGTCACCCTCGACGGTGGTCTCGACACCAATGTCGGCGAGCATGCGCAGGTCACCCGCGCTGAGCACCACACTCACTTCCCGGCGCAATGCCGAGCTCAGGTTACGCGTCAGCGAATCGCCCAACAACTGTCCGGATATGCCGCTGGTGGCATCAAACGCGGTCAGCTCGCTGAACGTGTCCTGCAGCGTGTTCCAGGCCTCGACAAATTGCTCTACCGAGGCTTTCGCAGTATCAAAATCCTCGCTCAGGCGGATCTGGGCTGTCTCGCCCGGCGCTGCGTTCTGCAGACTGAAGGTGATCCCCTCCACCGCACCCGACACTTCGTTGTCGGGCGAGGTCACGGTGAAACCATCGACCAGCATCTCGGCGTCCTCAGCCGGGCTCTGCTCGTTCAGGTCGTTGACGAAATCGCGCAATGCCTTGTTGCCGCTGCGATCGACCGTGATCTCGTTGGCGGCACCGGTGGCGTTGGATGAGATGACCAGGTGTGCACCGTCCACCGCATTGACGATGGTGGCGGTGATGCCCGGGTTGTCCTCGGCCAGATTGATCGCATTACGAAGATCAGCCAACGTGTCGCTGCCAGGAGCCAGCACGACATCCATGGACTGCTCACCGACGGTAAACGTCAGCGTGCCGCTGCCGACTACTGCATCGCCGTCTGCATAGGCCTCGGACGCAAGGCGATGGGCGCTGGCCAGCCGGATCACCTCGACCGGGAAATTCCCGATCGGAGCGCCGGTGGCGGCCTTGGCAGTGACCAGATCTTCCCGATCGGAGCTGGCCAGCCGCTGTCCAAAGCCTTGCGCGCCCGAAGCGACCTCAACCGCGTCGCGGAATGCCGCCAGTGCGCTTTTCAGCTTGCCAAAGGCGGACAGCTGCGCTTCGGCACGCAGCTCCTTCAGATTCAGGCGGTTGGCCAGAGGCTGGCGCTCTGCCGCGACGAGCTGGTCGACCAGACTGTTGATGTCCAGGCCTGAACCGATTCCGGCAGCGCTGATGCTCGGCATGTGAGACTCCGTCAATGGTCCCGGGCGCGTTGCGCCGGGCTATGTATACCGTTGAGGCAGCAACAATCGTGCCACCTGTCTGTCTACTCAGGCTCGGATATCAACGATCCGGGCGTCGCCCGTGGCAATCTGGTTGGCCAGTCGCCGCGTCTCCTTAGGCGGGATCTCGCGGATCACCTCCTGGGTCTCCGGGTTGATCACGCGGATTACCGTGCGGCCACTCTGATCGTCGATCTCAAAAACGAGGTTACGTCTGGAGTCGGACAGATACTGGTTGATCTGTTTGACCGCTGTTTCGAGCGGCTGCGGGGCCGGCTCCTGCGGCGCTTCCTTGCCGCCCTCCGGCAGCTTGTTGCCGTTGGCCTGGCCACTTCCGGGGACACGCCGCGACACCGGTTCCGGCGGCCGCGTCGTTGCGGTGACAAAAGATTGTGAAATCTGTTCAGGCATCGCCTTGCCCTCGTTGGTCAGCCCCGGTGTCATCGTCCTTTATCAATCGTTATCGGTCGCCTTCCTTGGTCCGATCCATCTGCCAGGATCAAAAGCGATGGCCGGCCCGGAGGCCGGCCATCCAGAGGCTCCTGTTACCGGAGGAGACCCAGCACCGACTGCGGCGCGGCGTTGGCCTGGGCCAACACGGCGACACCCGCCTGTTGCAGGATCTGCGCCTTGGTCAGATTCGCCGTCTCGGCGGCAAAGTCCGCATCGACGATACGGCTCTTGGACGCCGACAGGTTCTCGGACACAGCCGTCAGGTTGGCGACGGTGGAGTCCAGACGGTTCTGGCTGGCACCCAACGTGGCGGCCAGAGTCGCGACCGTGGTCAGCGCGCCATCGACCGAACCGATCGCAGCCTGGGCGTCGCCGGCGGAACCGACATCGACCAGATTGACACCAAGACCGGTGGAATTCACCGTGGTCGCGCCCAGGTTCACATCAACAGTTTCGTTGGCGTTGGCGCCGACCTGGAACGAGATCACGCCCGCGCCCTGCAGCACCGCCGCGCCGTTAAAAGTCGTCTGCGCGACGATCCGGTCGATCTCGCCGAGACGCTCGCCCACTTCGACCTGCAGCAGGTCCTGGTCGGCGGCCGAATAGCTGCCGTTGGCCGACTGGATCGCCAGCTCACGGATTCGCTGCAGGTTACCGGTGATCTCACCCAGCGCGGACTCGGCGGTCTGCGACATGGAGATACCGTCATTGGCATTACGGATACCCATGTTGATACCGCGGATCTGCGTTTCGAACCGCTGCGCGATGGCAAAACCGGCCGCGTCGTCCTTGGCGCTGTTCACCCGGAGACCGGACGACAGACGCTGCAGAGCCTGGGCCATCATGTTTTGAGAAGTCGTGAGATTACGCTGGGCATTCAGCGACATCACGTTGGTGTTGATTACGCTCGACATTGTTTAGCACTCCTTAGCTTCAGTTCCCGCCCGGTCCTTCGGACCGGGATTTCGACCAGGAAGGCTCCCGAAAGAGGAGGTCGGATTCCCGTCTCAGGTGGGTTATCGGCACACGTGGAGGAAACTTGAGCGGACGTTGTGTGAACGTGATCAAGGATTTGACGAGCCGCCAGGCTAGCCCGTTTCCGGCAGGCGCCCGCAGACAAAAAAAAGGGCCGCGTCACGGACGCGGCCCGACACTCACCGAGAAAAATCAGAGATAGCGGAACAGAGAGAGCTGGCGGGTCTGCATATACGCTTTTTGCGCTGCCTCGAGGCTGAACATCTGGGTCTCGAGCCGCGACAGAGCCTGCGCGTAGTCGAGATCCTGCACTGTCGACAGCGTGCTCTCCAGCTCGAGCACCAGCCCCTCGTTGATGTCACGCTGGTTGTCGACCGCGCTCAGCCGGGTGCCGACGCGCCCGCGCGTCGACGATACCGCGCCCAGGGCCTGATCCAGGCTCTCCTGGAC
>JBATKC010000268.1:0-5451 GCA_049669065.1 Gammaproteobacteria bacterium | reverse complement strand
ATCCGGGTGACCATCGCAGCCGCCTGCTCCGCCGCGCTGGCCAGGCCGCCGATGCCCAGCCCAATCAGCGCGATCGCGATCAGACTCGCAGTGCACATCCGGTGTTTCATGACCCGTCCTCCAGTCGTTCCTGTTCCCAGGGTGTCGAAAGCCATTCGGTAAAGGCGATGATGGCCGCCATCGTCGTCGCGCCCAGACTCGCCGCCATCAGCCCGTTCCAGCCACTGGTGGCAAAGAAGAAAAAATAATAGAAGAAGATCAGCACATCAGCCGCGGCAAAAGCCAGCCACTGGACCAGGCCCGGATTAAAGATCCCGTTCAGGGTTTTGAACAGCCAGGCGCGCTTCACATGGGAGCGGATCCAGCGACTGAACATGCCGCTGAGGGCCCAGACCACGCTTATGACGACCACGGCGAGCAACAGAATCACCAGTTGCAAGGGTTTCGACGCCGGCATCGGCGGTCCCGAGTTGATCAGCGCGCGTCCGGCATTGCCCAGGATCACCGAGCCGGCCATAAAGCCGACCGGAGTGGCATGTTCGTCACGGGAGAAGTCATTGGCTGCGGAGATCAGCACGATCCGATCCGCCGCGAGTTCGGCAAGACGCGCGGGACCCGCCTGATCGCCGCAGGCGCCGGGGTTGATCCGGCAATAGCCGACCGACATCAGCCGCGGAAAGCCGTCGGGCGCGAACTGACCGGTTTCGCCAGCATCAGCCGTCACCGCGTCGACGCTGGTCTGGTATTCGATCAACCCGGTCTGCGGGACCGGCGTCGCTGTTGAACCCAGCGCCAGACCGGGCGCGCCGCCGCCGGTACAAACCGGGGCCGAGTCCCGGAATGCCTCGCCGACGGTGTCTGCCGCGACCACCGCTGAGACGCTGGCGTGCCGCGCCCAGATAAAGACGGCCACCGAGGGCAACAGGACTGGAGGCCGCTCGGTCTCGTCTTCGAGACACGTCCAGAACTCGTAATGACGGATGACGCCGTCGGCATCAGCGTAGGTACCGACGCCGGCCCAGCGGATGTTGGGACTCGCCTGCACGACCTCATCCATCCTCAGGAATGCCGTCTGTTCCCGGTACGGCACGTCGTAAATGGGATAGGCGAGTGTCAGCAGTGCCGCGTCCGGGTCTGCGCTCCAGGCGGCGAGATAGCGCGCAAGACCGTCGACGGCGTCCGGGTCGGAACGCGTGGCGAGATCGATATCGAGCACCACGGTCTGGGCGCTATGACGTGCGACCTCCAGCATGTCGTAGATCGCCTGGATCGGCACCCGGGTCGGCAAGCCGTGGGAGGCGAGCGCTTCGTTGTCGAACACCAGGTGCAGCAGGCCAGGCGCATCATCCGCCCGGCTGTCCACAGTAAGGGTCAAATAGAAATCGCGGAATTGTTGATCAAACACGGGCAGTACCGTGTTGCGCATCCAGCCTGCTGTAATGGTGAGCCAGAGCACGATTGCGATCACGGCAGACAGGACCGGCCGCATGAGCCAGCGATTAGATGCCCTGGGAGAATCGGTGATCATTGCCGCCATCAATCGACGACGCCGCCGCTACCGAGATCGATAACGGGATCCCCTCCGTGCAGCCGCACCGCGGGGACAGTGATGAGCGAAATCAATACAAAACAAAACGTTGCGGGCGAGATGAGTGCCCTGATCGGATCAAGTTGGCGCATGCTCCACCTCCCCCCGGCGTGCCGCGAAATCTGTAAATGCGCTCGGCTGTTGTACCAGATTAGACGCTGGAGGCTGAATTTGCGCTGAACAGCGGCGCAGCCGGCATCGGTAACAGGGCTCGCGCCCGGGTCGATATCGCCTGGTTGGCCCAGAATTGAGCCTGACACGATTACCCACAAACACCATTAACCGAGCGGTGCACTTCGTGGTCCCGGTACTGTGTCTCAACTACAATCGAGGCCGCAGCCACTCCGTTGAGGGCCGATGAACCGATTTCTCGCTGAACTCAAGAGACGGCATGTCGTTCGCGCGGCACTGGTCTACATCGGCGCGGCTTTTGTCCTGCTGCAGGCCGCTGATCTCTTCGTCGAGGCCTTCCAGCTGCCGCCGGTGGTGTTCGCGACCATCGGCATCGCGTCTATTGTCGGTCTGCCGGTCGCGGTCATCCTGGCATGGGCCTTTGACGTAGAACCGACCTTAGCCGAGTCCGCTGGCTCACCCGCGCCTGCCGCAGGCACATGGCTCAGCGCTCGCTCACTTATTGCCGTCGTCGCCCTGGTCGCGTTTGGCGTTCTGTTGGGGCTGGCACCGCATTATTTTTTCGATGCGCCGGAAGGACATTCCGATGCCGCGATCCGCCGCTATGAAATCCTGTTGCCGGAGCACGCGCCGGTCGAATTCTTCGGCTCATCTCCGCTGGCGGTGCCCACACAGGCATTCGCCATCACACCCGACGGCAACCGGCTCGTCTACGTCGGCACGGCCGAGGACGCAGGGACGCGACTCTACGTACGCGATCTCAGTGCATTCGAGGTCCGCCCGCTACCGGGATCGGAAGGCGCCTATGCGCCGTTTGTCTCACCGGATGGCAAATCGGTCGGGTTCTTTGCCCAGGATCAATTACGCATCGTGCCGATAGGCGGCGGTGAAGCGCGCATCATCGTCGAGACGCCAAACCCCCAGGGCGGCGCGTGGTGGGGGCAGGACCGCATCATCTATAACGACCGCGAGGGAGCGGCGCACTGGTGGGTGCCGGTGACCGGCGGATCGCCGACCCGCCTGAATGTGCGCCCATTGGACGAACGCGCGGGCGGCGCATCGGCACTCGGTTCCGAGTATCAGCCGCTGGCCGACGGAGAGCGGTTCCTCGTGTATGTCCAATCAGGTCAGGTTGCCGCGTTTACGCCTGCGACGGGCGAGCTGCGGACCGTGCTGGATATCGCAGTCAACACACGGGTAGCTGCGGATGCACTGGTATACGCCTACGGCAATGAGCTGTTTGCACTGGATTTCGACGCGGACGATGCGACCGTCTCCGGCGAGCCGCGGCTCGTCGGGGCAGATCTTCGGCGCGACAGCCAGCTGGCGCAATTTGTCGTCTCGAACCAGACGCTGATCTATGCCACCGGGGTGCCCTATGGTCAGCTTCATCTGGCTATCGCGGACGGCAAGGGCAATATCGAGCGCCTCGATCTTCCGCCGGCCCGGTATGGAGCGGCGTCTTTTTCACCCGACGGTCGGAGACTGGCGATCACGATTATGGAAAGCCAGCCGGACGTCTGGATCTTTGACCTGGAAACGCTGAATGGGCGCCGGCTGACACGTGGGGGCGCCAACTCTCGCCCGCACTGGTCAGCCGACGGCGACAGAATCTATTTCAGTTCCGATCGACATGCCCCCGGTCAGACCACAGCGATCTATCGGACCTCCCCGGCCGACGCTCCCGGTGATGCCGAGCTCGTGCTGGCGAGAGCACAGAACCTGTTTATCGACCAGTTGCATCCGAGCGACCGCGCGACAGTCAATGCGCTCGCGACTGATGTATCCGGGGACATGCATCTCGCTGATCTGCGCAGCGGGGACATGGTCGCCGTCGCCGCACGCGACAATGTCGCCGAGGCCCTGGGTGCTCTGTCACCCGACGGCCGCTGGCTGGCATTCACGGCCGATGCCTCGGGTCGTTACGAGATCTTCCTCAAATCTGTGGATGGAGACAGCGACCAATGGCTGCAGGTGACCACCGACGGCGGCGAGGAGCCGCTATGGGAATCGGATATGAGCGAGATTTTCTATCGGTATGGCCATACGCTCTATTCGGTATCCGTTTCGCTCGGCGCCGGCAGCCCGACCTTCGGCCGTGCGACGCCGATTTTCGAGGACGCGAGCTGGGAGAATATCGGTGGCTATTCGTTCTGGCGCAATCCAGCAGATGGACGCTTTCTGATACTGCGAGCGGATGATCCGCCAACCTCGCGTTCGCTGCGCGTCGTCGAGGGCTGGAAACATATAAAACAAGAGATGCCGTAGCCACGGCCATGCCATACCACGGTCAGCAGATCAGCGACGATAAGGGCGCAAATCCCAGGAACTGAGAAACCGCTGGAAGCAATGCTGAGGCCGGTAACCATAGAACAGTCGAAGGGGCCCGGCAGAATCATGGAGACTGTCCCGCCTATTCCCTAGGTGTAATAAAGTCCCTCCGCGTGCGGTCTTTAGTATTACCGCAACAGCATCAGGATCGGGCGCATGTTCAAAGCACGTATACCCGTGTTTGTTTTGGTCCTGCTGGTCTCGGGGCATCTGGCTGCGAGCACCGGCAGCGGGCAGCTTGTTTTCTCCAGCGGCGAGCAACGCGTCCCGCTGATCGAACTTTTTACCTCGGAAGGCTGCAGCAGCTGCCCACCGGCGGATCGCTGGCTCAGCGGACTCAAGCGCGACCCGGGTTTGTGGAAGACGTTTGTCCCGGTTGCGTTTCATGTCGACTACTGGGACTACATCGGCTGGAAGGATCGCTTTGCGCGGACCGAGTTCGGCGAGCGTCATCGACAATATGCGCTGGAAGGCGGCGCCCGGGCGGTCTACACACCCGGTCTGTTTCGCCAGGGTCAAGACTGGCAGGGCTGGCGCCGGGGTCAGATGCCGCCGCGCGACGAACCCGTGGTCGGGGATTTGCGGCTGGTCATCGATGGCGAGGCGATTGCGATCCGCTTCAACGGCGGCAATCCTGGTCGCAAAGGTCTGACAGTACATCTGGCCGTACTCGGGATGAACCTCGAAACATCGGTTCGTGCCGGCGAGAACAACGGCCGGATCCTGCGCCACGACTTTGTCGCGCTCGAAGTGGTGGCGGTTCCGCTCGAGAAGCGTGCTGCCGGCTACACTGCAAACGCAGCGCTGCCCCGGGCGGGTTCACAGGCACAAGACCTGACACTGATTGCCTGGGTATCCGAAGACGGAAGGCAAACGCCGATCCAGGCGGTCGGTGGTTATCTGCCGCAACCGTGACGCTGAACGCAGCAGACAACAGGGGCAACCGCAAATGCGCCGCCCAAGCGGCCATCCACCTGCTGGCGGCGTCCGTCGAGTCTGCAGCTAGCGACTGCGCTTGCGGAAATCTCGATTGGACCCTGTCTGTTCGGGGCTGCCTGGCATCACGGCGCCTCGAAACACACGCAATTGACCGGCGGCAGATGCGTGCTGAGACAGCGCCAGCAGTCGCCCTGATCCTCGCTGACCCACAACGAACCCGTGGTGCTGGCAAACGCTAGTCTCTGGCCGTCCGCCGAAACCTCCAGCGCATGCCGGTAGACCAGGTCGTAGGCCGGTTCATCCGGCAACCCGTCGTGCAGGATCTCGAAGCTCGTGCCACCGTCGCGCGTGCGCGTGACCACCAATCTGGCATCGACCGGGATGCGTTGCTCGTCTTTGGTCGCCGGTACAAACCAGGCGGTGTCCGGATCTTGCGGGTGGACCGCGACCGCAAAGCCGAA
>JBATKC010000267.1:0-2120 GCA_049669065.1 Gammaproteobacteria bacterium | reverse complement strand
CGCCGGCTTCGGCCGACGTAGCGTCCGCCGCCGCGGCCATGGCTGCCGGCGATTCTGTCTGTGGCAATTCAGCATCTCCAGACTCGCCCGCGGCCAGGGCCTCGACTGCCTCGTCGGCGGCACCATCGACGCTGGTCTCAGCCTGATCGCTCGTGGCGGGCACCGCATCGGCCGATATCACCGGCACTGGTGGTGCGGATCCGAGCGGTTTATCCGGGTCTGTTGCGTCCGACGACGCCATCGTGCCGTCAGGGGCGGGGCCTGTCGCTTCCTTTTCGAGCGGGGCATCCGCCGTGGTTTGGGGACTCGTGCCCACGTTTGAGGGTTCGGCACCCGCCTGTACCGACGCGACCGGCAGCGTAGTCTCCGGGGCTGGCGAGTCGCCAGTCAGCGACCGGATCGCCAACGCGATAGCGATACCGCCGATCACGGCACCAGCCGTCAGCAGCGCGAGCTTGCCCCGGCTCATGCCGCGTGCGCCCTGGCGCGTACCGCCCTGTTGCAGCTCCACCGCGACGATACGGCGGCTCTGGGACAGCGCGGCCTGGGCCTGGGCGTAATCCATCTCCGGGAACAGCCCGATCGTGCGACGGCGCACGAATCCCTCATAGGAATAGACGTGGACCCAGGCCTTGACGCCGTTGGGAAACACGCTGAAAACCAGATTCTCGCCCACCGGCGTGTCGTAACGCCGCTCCTTGGGCGGGAGATCCTGGAGGAATTCGTTGCTGAACGCGGTCATTGGCTATGCGCACTCCCTGCCACACCCGTCAGGCTCACGGTAGCGGCAAGACCCGGCTACTTCAATCCTGTGTTGCCGCCGTATCCGCCGATGGGCACGGATCCGCCGCGAACAAGGCTTCCAATTCGCGCTGCGCTTCCCCTACCGTATGGATGTGTCTGCTCTCGTCGTGGACCACCGCGTGTTCTTCGGCCAGCAGCGCCTCGTCGTGCTGGCGGAAACGCGCGACCGTTCCCCGCGCCCGATCCGGTGCATCGCCCAGGCTCTGCAACACCGCGGTCGCCATCTCGAGGCTTGATGCATAAGTCTCGCGGATGATCCAATCCGCGCCCAGGTCCTCGAGCTGATGGGCATGATGCCGATCCCGGGCGCGGGCGAAGATCTTCAGGTGCGGGTAGTGGGTCTTCAGGTTACGCACTACCTTGAGCGAGGGTTCCACACCGTCGACGGCGACGATAACCAGCTTCGCCTGCTCGGCCTTGGCGGCACGCAGCAGACCGAGATCATTGACGTCACCAAAATAGGCTTTATTGCCAAACTTGCGCACGATCTCCAGCTGTTCCATATCGGATTCAAGCGCGGTGAACGGAATGCCGCGCACATGCAGGATGCGGGCGATGATCTGTGCGAAGCGGCCTATGCCCGCGATGATGATCTTTGGCTCGTCATCGTCGATGGTGTCGAACTCAGGCTGCGCGGCGCGGTCCTGTGCACCCTTGAATACACGTTCCTTGGCCAGAACCAGTAGCGGTGTAGCCACCATGGTCATGGTGACGACCAGGATCAGCAGATCTGCGACCTGCGCTGCCAGCAGACCTTTGGCCACCGCGGCGGCGAAGATAACGAACGCAAATTCACCGCCCTGGGGCAGCACAAAGGCCATATCGCGGGCGGCCGGAATTGGCAGGCCGCTGGCCCGGCCGAGCGCGAGGAGCACGGCGCCCTTGATCGCGAGCAGTGCGGCGGCCAGCGACAGGATCAGCAGCGGTTCGGCCGCGAGCAGGGACAGCTCGGCCGACATCCCCACGGCGACAAAGAACAAGCCCAGCAGCAGGCCCTTGAACGGCTCGATCTCGGCTTCCAGCTGATGCCGGAACTCGGAATCGGCCAGCAGCACGCCGGCGATAAAGGCGCCCAGCGCCATCGAGATATCCACCAGATACATCAGCAGCGCGGCGCCGACCACCGTGGCCAGCGCTGCCGCGGTAAATACCTCGTGACCGCCGACTGCGGCGGCCAGCCGGAACGCCGGCCGCAGCAGATAGCGCCCACCGACGATCAGCGCGATGATCGCGCCCAGCTTGAGCAACACGGTCCCGGCACCGCCGGCTGCGCCCGATTCCGGCGCCAACAGCGCGAGCACAGCGAGGATCGGGAT
>JBATKC010000266.1:0-3669 GCA_049669065.1 Gammaproteobacteria bacterium | reverse complement strand
GGTCCATCCGGGACGCTATTGAATCGACCGGGGGGCTTGAGTACACTGCGCGGCTCGCTCGACAAGAGGCTGACGCCGCCGTGAAAGCGCTGGCGCAGATTCCCGACTCGGCCTATCGCGATGCCCTCGCCACCCTGGCGGACATCGCCGTCGAACGAAGCAACTGACGGAGTATAGCTCAGCCTGGTAGAGCACTACGTTCGGGACGTAGGGGTCGCAGGTTCAAATCCTGCTACTCCGACCAATTCGCTTCCCCCCTCCCGGCATCCCCGTCGGGGGGTTCTGCCTCAGACCGGTTTCGCCCACAGGCGCAGGCGTCCGCGGCCATTTGATCGTGCGACCTGCGCCGCGCTGACATAGACTATTAAACGGGTCTGCTCGGGGGGAGATAGAGCCGTTTGAATAAGTTCATCGCAGAGCTGCGCCGACGGCAAGTCTTCCGTGCCACCGGTCTGTACGTCGGTGTCGCCTGGATCGTCCTGGAGGGCGCGGACATCCTGTTGCCGGCGTTTGAAGCGCCGGACTGGGTGTTCCGCAGTTTGGTCATCGTTGCGTTCGTCGGTGCCCCGGTCACCGCGGTCCTCGCCTGGATCTACGAGATCACAGAACGCGGGATCAAGCGCGAGGAAGAGGTCGAGGCCGAGCAGCTGCCGCGCATGCACGGCCGGCAGATGGACTTTATCGTCATCGGCGTACTGCTCGTGGCGTTGTCCTTCTCGGTCTATCTCAACGTGCAGGAAGAACCGGTGGCGCCGGAAGCCATGGACCCGGTTTCGATCCTGATCGCGAACTTTGACAACCAGACCGGTGACCCGGTGTTCGACGGCTCGCTGGAACAGGCTCTCACTATCGGTCTCGAGAGCGCGCCATTTATCACCGCTTACCCTCGCGACTCGGCGGCCAGCCTCGCCGCAAAACTGAAAGACGGCGGCGAGGGTCTCAATGTAGAGGCATCGCGGCTGGTGTCGGTGCGGGAAGGCATCAAATATGTGCTGGCCGGCAGCATCCGGCCCGACGGCGAGGGGTATGAATTTACCGTAACCGCGCTGGATCCGGCGGAGGGCACGGAGGCGGCCGCGGCCGGGACCTCGGCACCGAGCAAGGCCGAGGTGCTGGCGGCGGTCGGCACCCTGGCCGGACAGATCCGCGAGGCCCTCGGGGACAAAACCCTGGACTCCGGGCAGGTGGCCCTGTCCGAGACCTTTACCGCCGCCTCTCTGGAGGCCGCCAGCGACTACACAAAGGCACAGGTGATGGCCTACAAGCTGCGCTTTGATGAAGCAATCGAGCTCTATCAGCGCGCGATCGAAGCCGACCCGAATTTTGGCCGCGCCTTCTCCGGATACGGTTTGACCCTGTTCAACATGGGCCGGATCGAGGAAGCGGAAGCGATGTGGAAAAAGGCGCTGGCTACGCTGGACACCATGACCGAGCGTGAGAAATACCGGACCCTCGGTCTGTATTACTCCGTGGTGTCACAGAATTACGACAAGGCCATCGAGAATTACGAGACGCTGGTGGACCTTTATCCGGCCGATGGTGCCGGCCACAACAATCTCGCGGTTTCCTATCTATTGAATCTGGATTTTCAGCGCGCCCGCGAAGAAGGCCTGAAGGTCCTGGAAATCTATCCCAACAGCGTGCTGTACCGGGGCAATTTTGCCCTCTATGCCATGTACGCTGGCGACTTCGAGACGGCCGTCGCTGAAGCACATAAGGTGCTTGAGCAGGATCCCGGTTATTACAAGGCCTATCTGCCACTGGCCATCGCTGCCATGGCCAGTGGCGACCTGGACGCGGCCATCGGCCACTATCGGAAAATGTCCGAAACCAACCCCGCTGGGGAGTCGCTCGCGACTCTCGGGCTGGCCGACCTCGCAATCTATTCCGGCAAGCCGGACGAAGCCACGACCTTGCTCGTCGCAGGCATCGGCCGCGACCGGGACGCCGGCAGGAGCTACCACCTGGCTCACAAATCTATCGCACTGGCAGCCGTCCACGCCCTACAGGGCTCGACAGCTGCGGCAGAACAAGCCCTGGGTGAGGCACTCGAGAGTTCGCGCACGGAAGCCGTCGTGTTCCCTGCCGCGCGCCTGCTGGTCCAGCTCGGCCGGGCGCAGGATGCCGCCCACATCGCCGCGGAACTCGGTGGCGAATTGCAGCCTCAGGGTCGAGCCTACGGCAAGCTGATAGAGGGCGCGCTCGCCATGGCCGGCGGCGAGGCTGTCAAAGCCATCGAATTGCTCCAGGCCTCGATCGCGCTGGCTGACCTGTGGCTGGCCCGATTCCACCTGGGCATCGTGTATCTGGAGGCGGGCTACGCGGCAGAAGCACTGTCGGAATTCGAAATCTGCGAGGCGCGCATCGGAGAAGCGGCGTCGTTGTTTCTGGACGACTTCCCCACCTGGCGCTACGCCGCGCCCCTGAAATACTGGAAAGCCCGGGCCCAGGATGCGTTAGGCATAACACCATCCGCCGTCAGCGGCTACCAGGCCTTCCTGGCGCTGCGGCCCGAGCCCAGCGACGATCCGCTGGCGGTGGATGCCCGCCAGCGCCTCCAGACGCTGGCGGGCGATTCGCCCTGATTACTTCAGCTTGACGATAAACGGCCCGTCGATCTGGATCGGCGGCTCGCCGGGGACCGTCATCGGATTGCGGGCGTAGGCACCGATGCGGATGTTGTAACAACCCGGCGTCAGGTCATTGCCGTTCTCATCCACGGTCTGCCAGTTGAACCGCCAGTTCGGATTCTGGTATCGCAGACGGCTGTCACCCGGGTCCTCGACGTTCAGCACCAGTGGTGTGCCAGGCGGATCGGGATCGACCGGGTTGTTGCAGTTATTCACCCCGGGTAGCGGACCGCTGATCAGGATCAGCGGGAAAATGTCGCCGCTGCCCAGGGCGCTACCGTCGGGCGCCGGATAGGTCCAGGACAATCCCACAGAGCTGCCGGTGTTTACGCCGGCCTTGGGGAAATTGTTGTCCAGCCCGCTCAGCGGCAGATACCGGACGCTGACCTCGAAACTGCCGTTGCCCACGTTGCCGGAAGCATCGGTGGCGGTGCAGGTAACTGTAGTCAGACCAAAACCGAACTGGGAACCGGAGGCCGGTGAACAGTTCAATACCGGCGACGGATCCACATCGGTCACGGTGATGTTGGCGCTGTAGTCCACGATGGCGCCCAGGGCGCTGTCGGCGTAGGCCACAAACGGATCGCTGGCGAACGTGATCACCGGGGCGGTGGCGTCGGCGACGCTGACCATGAAACCAGCGATGGCGGTATTGCCATAGTCATCCACCGCCGTGCAGCTGACCGGCGTATCACCCAATGGGAAGGTGGAACCGGAGGCCGGCAGGCAGGACACATCGACGCTGGTGTCCACCAGGTCCTCGGCGGCGGGCAGCGAGAACGTCACCACCGCGCCCGCGGGCAGGGTCGCCGGGACCGAAATATCGGGCAGCGGCAATCCAGTAAACGCCGGCGACGTGGTGTCCTCGACAGTGATCTGGAATGCGACACTGCTGGCATTCCCGTAGGCGTCGACCGCCGAGCACACGACCGGCGTCACGCCGATGGCGAACACGCCTTGAGGCGGCGTGCAGCTCAATGCAGGGGCCGGATCCGCCACGTCGACGGCGTCGAAGACCCAGCTCACCGTGGCGCCGGCC
>JBATKC010000265.1:0-6704 GCA_049669065.1 Gammaproteobacteria bacterium | reverse complement strand
GGCCCTGCAGCGGCTTGCCCGGGTCACCACTACCGTGGAATGTGAATGTCCGCACCATCTGGTCGATCTGGTGCGCAACCTCACCGCCTTCGAGGTTTACAGTCGCCAATGCCGGAATCGTAACGAGCAGGACGCGGCGCTGCATGCCTATCTTCACGTGACCACCGCCCGGGCCCGGGCGATGATAGAGGATGCGCTCATCCGCACTGCCGCCGCGGAAGGGATCGTCTACTGATCACTCTTTCAAACTCGGCGGGCGAGGGCAGGACACGAGCCTGCGCTCGCATTCAGGGCAGCCACCCCGGCGGCATCCCCGGCGTGGCGCCTAACTTCCCGCGGCCACGGCAATGACAACAAGCTCGAAAGCATCGACCCCAAGCGCGCGCGAGCGCGGTGGCGCTAACCAGCGAATCGCGATCGTCGGGGCCGGCCTCGCCGGGTTGACCGCGGCCCGGGTGCTTGCCGATAAAGGGCACCAGGTGGTCGTGCTGGAGAAAGCACGCGGCCCGGGTGGGCGCATGAGCACCCGCCGCGACGGCCGTTGCCGCTTTGACCACGGCGCACAATATTTCACCGCCCGCCATCCGAGATTTATGTCCGAAGTGGACGCCTGGCGCGAGGGCGGTCTGGTGCAGCGCTGGGATGCCGGTATTGCGGTCATCGAGTCCGGCATGATCCGAGCTGCAGGGACCGGGATCGACCGGTATGTAGGCGTTCCGGGCATGAACACCGTCTGCCGAAAGCTGGCACATGCCCAGGCCGACTGCAGGTTCGGCTGGCAGGTGACCCGCGCTCAGGCTGTGACCGCAGGCTGGGTGCTTGAGTCGTCGCAAGGAGAGCGGCTGGAAGCCGATTACCTGCTGGTCACCGCGCCACCGGAGCAAACCTGTGCACTGATCGATGATCCCTCCGTCCATGAGGCCATGAGGCCGGCAGAGATGCGCCCGTGTTGGGCGGCGATGGCAATGCTCGATCGGCCGCTGTTACGGGAATGGGACGCCGCTTTCGTCAATACAGGCGCTCTGTCATGGATCGCCTCACAGGCATCGAAACCTGGCCGGCCGCCGGCCCACGCGTGGATATTGCATGCCACCGCCGACTGGTCCCGCGCTCATCTCGAAGACCACCGCGAGAGCGTAGCGCAGGCACTGCTCACCGAGGCGCGACGATTAAAAGGAGCTGCGGCCTTCAGCGCAGTATCCGTGAGTGCCCATCGCTGGCGCTATGCGCTGGCCGAGGAGCCGCTGGAGACGGGCGCCTTGTGGTTCGAAGATCGCCGGCTTGCGATCGCGGGGGACTGGTGCGCCGGTTCGCGTATCGAAGGCGCGTTCCTGAGCGGGCTGGAGGCCGGCGAACGGATCGCCGCCGGCCTCGCATGCTGATCAGTCTGTCGGGATGCGGACCGATGTGGCGACGATCTGATATTCCATCGTTGCGGCTGCCTTTTTGCCCGGCTCCTCACCCAAATCTTTCCGGTAATGGTCCGCCTTCTCGGCGCTCAGCTCGCTGCGGGCAAATGTGCCGGCGAGCGTGACCGTCTTGCCACCCGAGTCCGTGGGAATAAAGAACCCGTAATCCTTGAACGTGACCCGCGCGATGGCATCGCCCTCCTGGGCCACGAAAAAGCAGCCCTTTTTCTGACACACCTTGGCGATACGTGTCGACACCAGCACATCACGATCCAGATAGCGGTCGCTGTTGCTGATCAATTCCTGTAGTCCGAGCTCCGGGCCCGTGGCGACCAGCGGCGCGCCGAATACCTCGTAGCTCTCCGTCACTTCGACCGGCTCGGACAAGCGGATCACGCCGGACCCGGCGTCTTTTGCGCCGACTTCGTCTGCATGCGCGGCGGGTAGCGCCAGCGCCATGGAAAAACTCATAAGGACCAATAGCCTGCGCATCAGATTCACTCCCGGCGGGTAGATGAAGCGCCCATTATATTCGCCGCGATGATTCGGCGAAATGATGTCAATCGGCTCCGGTCGGCATTTCGCCTGCAACCCGTGGCTCAATGCACATTCCGGTCACCGGCCGGTGGGAGATTGCTCGCGGCAGGCGTGACCGGCGCCGCCATGGCGGATTGCACCAGCTCGCGGACCAGCGTCTCCAGCTGGACGGCGTCTCCGGGGAGCATGCGCGTCCGCACGGTCAGCGCCATCGCCAACGCCTGCAGCACGTCACCATTTCCGACCTGCCCGATCAGTCCTATCTCTCGGTCAAGTGCTTCCAGCACCGCGCTGAGCAGATTGGCCACGGTCACCGGCGCGGCGGTCTCCGCGTGCAACGGAAATTCGAAGTCGAACTGATTGCCCGATGAGGTGGTGGCCCGGTAGGGCAGGTGTTTGGCCATATCTCTGCGTCCCTCTGAACGACGGCGGTTGCTCAGTCATAATATCCGAACGGCGCGACCTGTCCGGTAGTCATGACGATCCCCGATGCTTGCGACCGGGTCGAGCGGGACGCCGCGAACCCGCCCGGGCATCCCGCAAGAGGGCCGGGCCACGCTCATTCTGTTGCAATGCAACTTCCTTTTCTCCGGCAACTGTCTATGCTGCTGCGGTCGACCGCACGCCAGGGGGCGTGTGGTGACATTCAATAACACCCACAAAGGAAAAAACTCAATGAAGCGATTTATCCTGCTTGCAGTGCTGCTGTTACCGCTGTCCGGTCTTGCCGCAGATGGCGATCCCCATGTCTGGGGTACCTATTGGACCGTCACCGGTGTCGACACCAAGCCCGGACATTTCACAGATTATCTGGATGATCTGAAGGCCAACTACCGCCGCTCTCTGGACATGCAGGTGGCCGACGGCAAGGTCAAGAGCTACACGATGTTTGCGAACGTCCACGCTCGTGACGGCGAGCCAAATCTCTGGCTGATGGTCGAGTGGAATTCCGGGGCCGACATGCTGGACACCCCGACCGAGTACTTTGAGGGGCTGACCGCAAAGATCTTTGGCAGCATGGACAAGGGAGATATGGCCAATATCGACCGCGGCAAATTGCGCACGATCATGAGCACTTCGCTGCTGCGTGAGATGTCGTTCTCCAAGTAAGCCACACAGCACCAATGTCTCGGTCGAGACAGGTCTGAAACGCCCGCCTGTGCGGGCGTTTTTTTTGACTGTTCAGCGTGGGGGCTGCGGCGCCGGCTCCGCTTCAGCGAGCCCTCCCAACGCATCCTCGAATTCGGGAAAGCCCGGTTGCGCTTCGAATCCTGCCAGCTCCTCGCTAAATATGGTGGTGCCGGAGACCTCATCCAGCGCGTCGACCAGGCTGGCGAGTTCGCGTGTACGCATGCGGCAGCAAGCCACATAGTCCGCGATCACCGTGCCCAGCGTCTGTTTGCCCTGCTGGCGCAGGCGTCTGTCCAGGCGCAGGAACAACACGGCCCCGCCCCAGTACAGGGTCGGATATTGGCCGGCCGCGCGCAGTCGCGGCGCAGCGGCGGGGAAGGGCATTCGGTGCAGATCGAAATTGCCCTCTGCCTTACTCATCTGCCGTCGATAGCGATCGACCACTTGCGGCCAGTCCATCACCCCCATGTGATACATGACCTGGTACTGCATATAGCTGGCAAAACCTTCCGCGAACCACGCATGACGACGGCCGAGATACGGGATCAACAGATGGCTGAGTTCATGCGGGGCGGTCCAGTCCCGGAAAAACTCCTCCAGCGGGAAGGTCGGGTTGACGACAAAACGCACGCCCTGGCCCGGACTCCTTACCGTATTGGCCCAGGGCACCGGCTCCAGCCCGTTATCGGCACGCTGGAAACGCACGCGTATATCGAAGGGCAGGGGGCCGCCAAGGGCTTCGAGACCGCGTGCGGTCTCCTCGATCCATTCGGTCAGCATGACCCGCTCCCGGGTGCTGAACTCGTCCGCCCACTGGTAAAGCAGTGCCGCCCGGGCGCTGGAACTGATCACCAGCAACATCGCCAATGCGCAGGCTCGCCTCATGGTCTGATCTCGACTCCTGATGCCACGACACTGGGACCCTTTGACTGCCCGAGAGTTCTCGGCCCGTCGCCAGGTAATCGTCCGGCCCCCGTGATTGGCGGTCGGGTGACGGCTTCGCCGAGTTTAACGCCAGGGTGTTGGCCGTCGCTATGCGCGCTCGGCCGGGTGCTGGCTGGACCCCCCGAGGTCTTTCTTCTAAGGTCGATCTTCGTGCGTCCTGAAGCGTCCATCCCGAGGTGTTGCTTGTCCCGGCTGCCCGATGTCTCTGCCGCCATTCCCGTGCTGGAAACCCCGCGCCTGCATATGCGCGGCCATCGACTCGACGATCTGGCGTCCAGCGCGGCGATGTGGGGTGATCCGATCGTCACGCGGCATATCGGCGGGCGAACGTTCACCCACGAGGAGTGTTGGTCGCGGCTGTTGCGCTATGTCGGTCACTGGTCCCTGATGGGCTTTGGCTACTGGGTGGTGGAGGAGAAGGCGTCCGGTCGTTTTGTCGGCGAGGTGGGTTTTAGTGATTTCCAGCGCGACATCGAGCCTCCACTGACCGACCTTCACGAGATCGGCTGGGTGCTGGCACCGTGGGCCTTCGGGCGGGGATATGCCACCGAGGCGGTGCTGGCCGCACTGGACTGGGGACACCACCATCTGGGCCCGAACGGGAGTGCCTGCATGATCGATCCTGAAAACGCGGCTTCCATCCGCGTCGCAGAGAAATGCGGGTTCGAACCGTGGGTCGAGACAGTTTACAAGGACGAGCCGGTTGTCGTGTTGCGCCGCCAGTAATGGACAGAACCGGCCATGGCCGGCGATTAGCCTGGCGATGCTATTGCTGTGCATGACCCGGCCTGTCTATGCGGCAGAACTGGCGGACGGGCTCGAACTGACTGGCGTGGCCGCGTTTGCCGCGCAGTGCCAGCAGTTCTCGGAGGCCGACGACACCTGCCGCAGCCCGGTGGTGCTGCAGCCAGAGCTGAATTTCTCGCCGGACACGCGCAATCACTTCCACCTCAAGCTGGGTTTCGCCAGCGGCAATGGCCTGAACAGCAATCTGCCATCCAACCTGAGCGCCTGGGCCGCGGATCTGGAGGATGACGTCAAAGATATCAATGGCCGGGGTCGCGACCATCTGCTGACGGCCTGGTATCGACACGACTTCCGTATCGCCGGGGCCAGCGACATCCAGCTGACGATCGGCATCGTCGACGCCACCGACTATCTGGATCAAAACCGGTATTCCAACGACGAATACAGCCAGTTTATGAACGCGGCCCTGGTCAATGCGCCGCCCACGTTGTTGCCCTCTTATGACGCGGGTGCTGCGATCGAGTGGGAGGCTGGAGACTGGTCATTGCGAGGCGTGGCGATAAATGTAGGTGATGACGGGTCTGGCCACAGCTACGATTTTCTTGGTGTGCAGCTGGGGCGCAACGTGAATAGCGGCCTTGGTGAAGGCAACTATCGTGTCGTCCTTGCGGCGACCTCCAATGATATCGCCCGGCCTGGCGGTGACAGGGAGGCGCGTGGCAAACAGATCATCCTGTCATTCGACCAGCAGTTTGGCGCCAACCTGGGCGGCTTTGTCCGAGTTGATGTGCAGGACGACGAGATTGCGATCGAATACGATGCGCTGGTCTCGGTCGGCATAAACGCGCTTGGGCAGGCCTGGGCCCGGCCGTTGGACAACGTCGGTATCGCCTGCGGGTATCTCGACGGCGGCAATCGCGACATCGAGCGTTCATGGGTGGCAGAGGTCTACTACCGGCTGGGTCTGCGTCCGCAGCTATGGCTGACCGGGGACGTGCAATATATCGATGAGGACCGTGACCAGGGCGCTGATGCCGCAGGCTGGGTATTCGGCTTACGCGCGAGCTTCGGATTTTGAGCCGTCGGGCAATCGCTGCTGCCACCGGGTGGGCCATGAGCCTGCGCGAGCAATAGACAGGGATCACAGGTGAACCAGACTCACAATCACGTGGTGCCATCACACGGTGCGGGATCCACGAGTTCCTCCCCGCCGCATGAGGTTAGGGTGATCATCATCGGCGCCGGCTTCGCCGGCCTTTGCATGGCGATCAAGCTCAAGCAAGCCGGGATCGATGACTTCCTGATCCTGGAACAGGATGTCTCAGCGGGCGGCACCTGGTGGGCCAACAGCTATCCCGGCTGCGCCTGCGACGTGCAATCGCATCTGTATTCCTATTCCTTCGAGCCCAACCCGGACTGGTCCCACATGTTCGGGCGGCAGCCGGAGATCCTGCACTATCAGCGTCACTGCGCAGAGAAATACGGTCTCTCACCGTATCTCCGATTGTCTTGCGCGGTGACCCGCGCCGTCTACCAGGAGTCGGAGCAATGCTGGTATGTCGAGACCGACGGCGGCGGCCGCTTCCGGACCCGTGTTCTGGTGGCGGCGAGCGGCGGTCTGAGCCGGCCCGCGCTCCCGGATATCCCCGGTCTCGACCGTTTTGAAGGCGAGATCTTCCATTCCGCCCGCTGGGATCACGACTATCCGCTGGCCGGCAAACGCGTCGCCGTTATCGGTACCGGCGCCAGCGCGATACAATTCGTGCCCGCCATCGCACCGACGGTCGGTCATCTGTATCTGTTCCAGCGGACGCCGCCATGGATCCTGCCGCGCCCGGATCGAAGGATCAGCCGCTTGGAACGATGGCTGTTCAGGCGCTGGCCGATCACCCAGCAGATCTTCCGCAGCCTGCTGTACTGGAGGCTCGAGAGCCG
>JBATKC010000264.1:0-6231 GCA_049669065.1 Gammaproteobacteria bacterium | reverse complement strand
CAACCAGCCGGACGGCAACGCCCGCTCCACCTGCGCTGCCGCGTTGCCATGCGACGGTGGCGGCGGCTCCACCTGATGACTCAGCCCGTGGTGCATCCCCGCCAGCACCGCAGCGGCGACGAGGTAGGGGTTGGCATCGGCGCCCGCGACCCGATGCTCCACGCGGGTCGCCGCCTTATCGCCGGCCGGGATACGCAGCGCGACGGTGCGGTTATTGACACCCCAGGTGGGCGCCAGCGGGACGAAGTTGTCCGGCTGGAACCGGCGGTAAGAGTTTGAATTCGGCGCCATCAGCGCGAGCGATTCGCCCATGGTCGCCGCCAGACCTCCGATCGCATGAAGCAAGGTAGAGTTCTCCAGCGGATCACCGCTGGCGAATACGTTGATTCCTGCCTCGTCCAGCAGGCTGACGTGGACGTGAGTACCGCTGCCGGACTGCTCCGCATACGGTTTGGCCATAAACGTCGCCTCCATGCCCATGCTGTTGGCGGCGCGTTTGATGATCCGTTTTAACAACAGCGCGTGGTCAGCGGCGCGCAAGGCATCGGGCTGGTGGCCGAGATTGACCTCATATTGCCCCGGCGCGTACTCAGATACCGCGGTATCGGCCGGAACACCCTGGATGTCGGCGATACGGGTCACTTCGTCCATGAACGTGGTGTAGTCGTCCAGCTCCGCCATGCCGTAGACCTGGGTCGAGGACTCGCGCTGGCCGGTCACCGGCGAGCGCGGCGGCTGGGGCCGGCCGAGCTCGTCACGTGCCTGATCAAGCAGATAGAATTCAAGTTCCAACGCGACCACTGGCGTCAGCCGCAGCGCCTCGAAACGCTGCAGGATGCCGGCGAGCACGACCCGCGGATCGGCGAAAAACGGTGCTCCATGCTGGTCGCGCATGGTCATGAATAGCTGGGCGCCGGCGCCGGTGCGCCAGCCGGTGCGGCCCAGCGTCCCCGGCACCGGCATACAGACGTAGTCCGCATCACCGGTCTCGAAGCCGAGACCGGTCTGCTCCACCGTCTGGCCGCGGGTGTCCAGACCGAACACCGATGCGGGGAGACAGATGCCGTTCTCAAAGGCGTTGACCAGATGGTCATCGTTGATCCGCTTGCCGCGCACGATGCCGTTGCCGTCGGCAATAAGCAGATCGACGGTATCGACCTCCGGATATTGCTGCAGGAAGGCCCGGGCCTCGCCCGGATCAGGCCGTGACTGAGACATGATCACTCCGGTCGATGTTTAATAAATTCCTCATTGAACTGCACTCGGTCCGGTTGCCCGGCCGCTCCTGTGGCGCCGCTTGAATTGGCGCGTGACAGTAATATATGCTGCAGAATATCTGAACACGAGCGACCTGAACACCCGCCGGGGACGAGCCTGAAGCGAAGTAAATTCGAAACAGGCCGCTTAATATAATAGACATGCCATCAGCCCATCCCGTCATCGGCGTTTCCGCCTGCCGACGCTTTTTGGAACCTCACCCCTTCCATATCGCTGGCGAGAAATACCTGACTGCCATTGCCAGCGCGGCCGGCGGGATCCCGCTGATCGTGCCGGCCCTGGGCCCCGCGATCGAGCTGGAAGCACTGGTGCGTCGGCTCGACGGTCTGCTGCTGACCGGCAGCCCCTCGATGGTAGAGCCTCATCGGTATCAAGGGACACCCAGCGAGGCGGGCACGCTGCATGACCCCGATCGTGACGACACGACGCTGACGCTGATCCCGGCGGTGGTCGAGGCCGGGATCCCGCTGTTCGCGATCTGTCGCGGCTATCAGGAGATGAACGTGGCATTTGGTGGCTCGCTGCATCAGAACCTGCCCGCGACCGGGCGTCATGGCGTACACGAGCCGGATGAGACCGAGCCGCTCGATGTCCAGTATGGACCGAGCCACCTGGTCTCGCTGATCGAGGGCGGATTACTTCGCCAGCTGACCGGTCACGAGCGGATCACGGTCAATTCCATCCACACCCAGGGCGTCGACCGTCTGGGACGCCGACTCGCGGTAGAGGCAGTGGCCGAGGACGGCCTGATCGAGGCATTTACGGTAGAAGATTCACCCGGTTTTTCGCTCGGCGTGCAGTGGCATCCCGAATGGAAAGTGACCGAAGACGCCGCGTCGATGGCTATATTCCATGCCTTTGGCGCGGCCTGCGCTGAGTACGCTCAAAGGCGGCACGATGCTTGAAGACATCAGACAATGGCTAAAAGAACGCAACATCGATGAGGTCGAGGGCCTGGTGCCGGATACCGCCGGCACGGCCCGTGGCAAGATCATGCCGGCCGGGAAGTTCTGCAAGGAAGAGGGCATGCGGCTGCCGGAATCGCTGTTCCTGCAGACCGTGACCGGAGAATATGCAGAAGGCGTCGCCGGCAACGTCGAACACGACATGGTCTGTGTCCCGGACCCGGCGACCATCCGGCCGGTGCCGTGGGCTGCAGATCCCACCGCACAGTGCATCCACGACTGCTTCCAACATGACGGATCACCGGTCGAGACCGCGCCGCGCTACGTGCTGAGACGCGTACTCGACCTGTATGAGGCGGAGGGCTGGGTGCCGGTGGTCGCACCCGAGGTCGAATTCTTTTTGGTCAAGCCCAACGTAGATCCTGACTACGAACTGGAGCCCCCGATCGGCCGTTCCGGACGGCCGGAGACGGTGCGTCAGACGTTTAGTATCGACGCGGTCAACGAGTTCGATCCTCTGTTCGAGGACATGTATGACTTCTGCGAAGCGCAGGAGCTGGAGCTCGACACGCTGATCCACGAAGGCGGCGCCGCGCAGATGGAGGTCAACTTTGTTCACGGCGAACCCATGGGACTCGCCGATCAGGTGTTTATCTTCAAGCGGACGATGCGCGAGACCGCGCATCGCCACAATATCTATTGCACCTTCATGGCCAAGCCGATGGCTGCCGAGCCAGGCAGCGCGTTGCACATCCACCAGAGCGTGGTCGACAAGAAGACCGGTCGCAGCCTGTTTGCCAATCGCCGTGGCGGCGATAGCAAGCTGTTTCGCAGCCACATCGCCGGGCTGCAGAGATATCTGCCGGCCGCGGTGCCGCTGGTCGCCCCCTATGTCAATTCCTACCGTCGCTTTACCCGTTATTACGCGGCGCCGATCAACGTCCACTGGGGCTACGACAATCGCACCGTTGGGCTGCGCGTGCCGGTGTCCGACCCCCAGGCCCGACGGGTCGAGAACCGGATCGCCGGTGCCGACGTCAACCCCTACCTCGCCATCGCCACCTCGCTGGCCTGCGGCTATCTGGGTATGAAGCTTGGACTGCGACCCAGCAAGGCGGTTGCGGGAGATGCATACAATCTGCCGTTTACGCTGCCGCGTGATCTGGAGACCGCGATCGCGCGGATGCGGGAATGCGAGGAGTTGATCGAGGTGCTCGGCGAGGTGTTTGTCGACAGCTTCTGCGCGGTCAAGGAGGCCGAGTACGAGACGTTTTTCCAGGTGATCAGCCCGTGGGAACGCGAGTTCCTGTTGCTTAATGTCTAGTCCGGCACGCATCACCAATAAATCAAGGACACATATTGATGCCAAAACGCACCGCGCTGGATACCGGACAATTGCAAGCCATGGACGCGGCCCATTACCTGCATCCATTTACTGACTTCAAACAACTCAGCCGCAAAGGCAGCCGCGTGATCGAGCGGGCCGAGGGCATCTATCTATGGGATTCAGACGGTAACCGGATCCTCGACGGCATGGCCGGGCTGTGGTGCGTCAACATCGGCTACGGCAGGAAGGAACTGGCGGATGTCGCCTATGCGCAGATGCTGCAACTGCCCTATTACAACAGTTTTTTCCAGACCACGACGCCGCCGGCGATCCGCCTCGCCGAGCTACTGGCGGAGGTGACGCCCGAGGGCCTGAACCATGTGTTCTTCACTGGCTCCGGTTCCGAGTCCAACGACACCGTGGTGCGTATGGTCCGGCATTACTGGGCGTCCTCGGGCAAACCGGACAAGACCATCCTGATCAGCCGCGAAAACGCCTATCACGGCAGCACCATGGCCGGCGCCAGCCTTGGCGGCATGAAGCCGATGCACGCCCAGGGCGGTCTGCCGATCCCCGGTATCGTGCACATCGAGCAACCCTACTGGTTTGGCCACGGCGCCGGCATGAGTCCGGAGGAGTTCGGGCTCAAGGCGGCCAGGGCCCTGGAGTCAAAGATCGATGAACTCGGCGAAGACCGCGTCGCGGCCTTCGTCGCCGAGCCTATCCAGGGTGCGGGCGGAGTGATCATCCCGCCGGACAGCTATTGGCCGGAGATCAACCGGATCTGCCGGGAACGGGACATCCTGCTGGTCGCCGACGAGGTCATCTGCGGCTTCGGCCGCACTGGCAACTGGTTCGGTTCGCAGACCTATGACATCCGGCCGGATCTGATGGCGATCGCCAAGGGCATGAGCTCGGGCTATCTGCCGATCGGCGGCGTGATGGTAGCTGACCGGGTCGCGGAGGTTCTGATCGAGCGCGGGGGCGAATTCAATCACGGCTTCACTTACTCGGGGCATCCGACCTGCTGCGCCGTGGCGACACGCAATATCGAGATCCTGCGCGACGAACGCGTGGTCGAGCATGTGCGCGACATCGCGGCGCCACACCTGGCAAAGCGCTGGCGGGAGCTGGCCGATCATCCGCTGGTCGGCGAGGCCCGGTGCAAGGGTCTGCTGGGGGCGCTGGAGCTGGTCCCGGACAAGGACTCGGGCGGGCGATTTGCCGATCCCGGCCACGCCGGGACCATTTGTCGTGACATTTGCTTCGAAAATGGCATCATCATGCGAGCCGTCCGGGATACGATGATCATCTCGCCGCCGCTCGTGATCACAACAGACCAGCTCGACGAGCTGGCCGCATTGGTGGGGAAATGCCTGGATCAGACCGCGGCCGCATTACGCAGCATCTGAGATCACGACGGGACTTGGGCCGGTAACCGGCTCAGGGGGAATCGACAGGGGCCAGGCATCCAGTAGAGATGCCGGACATTTTCATTTGAGATTAGGGGAACAAGCATGAGTCCTTTGCAATCCTTTTACCGCATTACATTGTTGATGGGCGGTCTGGCCCTCGCGACTGGCTGCGGCCAGAAAGCCGAGGACAAACCGGCCGCAGCAGCCGGCGAAGAGATGGTAGTGGTCGAGGTCGAGGCGGAAGAGCCGGTCCTCAACATCTACAACTGGTCGGACTATATCGCCGAAGACACGATCGCCAATTTTGAGGAGCGCACCGGTATCACGGTCAATTACGACGTGTTCGATTCCAACGAAGTGGTCGAGGCCAAGCTCCTGGCCGGCAACACCGGCTACGATGTGGTGGTGCCGTCCGCCTCGTTCCTGGAGCGCCAGATCAAGGCTGGTGTGTTCAGGAAACTGGATCGCGACCAGTTGAGCAACTGGTCCAATCTGGACCCGGACATCATGGCCCGGGTGGCGAAACACGATTCGGACAATCAATACGCAGCGGTCTACATGTGGGGCACGACCGGTATCGGTTACGACGAGGTCAAGGTCGCCGAGATCTTCCCGGATGCGCCCACCGACAGCTGGGCCATGCTGTTCGACCCGGAAGTCATCGCCAAGCTGTCCGCCTGCGGCGTGACCCTGCTCGATGCCCCGACCGAAGTCGTCAGCGCCGCGCTCGCCTATCTGGGCCGCGATCCGAACAGCGAGGATCTGGAGGATCTGGCGGCGGCGGAAGAAGTGCTGATGAAGATCCGGCCGTACGTGCGCTATATCCATTCCTCACAGCAGATCAACGACCTGGCCAACGGCGAGATCTGTGTCGCACACGGATACAGCGGCGACATGATGATCGCCGCCGACCGCGCCAGCGAGGCGGAGAACGGCATCGAGATCGCCTACTCCATCCCCAGGGAAGGCGCGGTGATCTGGTTCGATATGCTGGCGATCCCGGCGGACGCGCCGCATCCGAACAATGCGCACCTGTTTATCAACTATGTTCTGGAGCCCGAGGTCGCGGCGGCGATATCCAACTACGTGTTCTATGCCAACCCGAATGCGGCCTCGGTCGAATTCGTCGAGGCGGAGATACTCGAGGATCCGGGTATCTATCCGTCGGATGAAGTGAAAGCGAAGCTCTATCCCGACCTGTCCCACAGCGCGGAATACACGCGCAGCCTGACCCGGACCTGGACTCGCTTCAAGACCGGCCAATAGACTCCGCTAACTGATACAGGTATGGCGGCCGGCCCTGCGG
>JBATKC010000263.1:0-3996 GCA_049669065.1 Gammaproteobacteria bacterium | reverse complement strand
ATGTCGACCTGACCGAGCGAGGACGCGCGGAAGCGGCCGAGGCCGCCGGGCTCCTCGCCGACGAGGGTCTGGACTTCGATGTGGCTTTCACTTCGGTGCTCAAACGCGCCATCCGCACGCTGTGGATCGTGATGGACGGGATGGACCGGATGTGGGTCCCGGTGCACCGCGCGTGGGAATTGAACGAGCGCCACTACGGGGCGCTACAGGGTCTGGACAAGAAAGAAACCGTGGCCAGGCATGGCGCGGAGCAGGTGCAGATCTGGCGACGCAGCTATGCGACGCCGCCACCGCCCCTGGAGGCGGATGATCCCCGGCATCCGGCCCGCGATCCTCGCTACGCCGGTATCGACCCCGCCCGACTGCCGGGTTCGGAATCGCTCAAGGATACGCTGGAGCGGGTACAGCCGTATTGGGAGCAGTCGATCGTACCCTCCATCCGCGCCGGAAAGAGGGTGCTGATCGCCGCCCACGGAAACAGCCTCAGGGCGCTGGTAAAGATGCTGGACGGCATGTCAGAAGAGGACATCGTCGGCTTTAACATCCCCACCGGCATCCCGCTGGTGTATGAGCTGGACGACAATCTGAAATCTCTGGGCCGTGATTTTCTCGGTGACCCTGAGGCCGTGGCGGCGGCAGCCCAGGCCGTGGCTCACCAGACCGGTACACCCTGAGGCGCCGACGCCGGCCGCAAGGCAAAAAAACAGCGGCGCTCAAGAAGCGCCTCCAGTCTGTTTGCTCGGGTCTATTTACCCGGCGTCTGTTGGACCGCGGCCACGACCCCGCTGCGCCAGCCCGCTGATGGCGCGACAATCGCGCCGGGTCTATTCGGTCACAGGCTCTGCAAAACCGCAGACCTCCGCGACGCCACAGCCTGAGTTGTCCTGGCCGGCGACATCCTTAAAGGTCACCCGCAGCTTGGCGTAGCGGGGCTGTGTGCCGCTGCTGTTCTCTATCTCAACCGACAACTCCTGCCATTTTTCGTGCTTTTTGCGGTTAAATCGCACGATGCGCGCGTCGTCGACCTGGCATTTCTTCGAGTTGATATTGCAGCTCGCCCATTTGCCGATCGCTGCCCCATAATCCTTGCTGTCGACAAACACTTCGACCTTCGGGATCTGTGCCGACCGGGGCAATTTTACACCGATGCGCATGACCGAGGGCGCGGCCGCAGCCGCTGGAATCTCGGCCGAGTATTCGCGCACCTCAAAGGTCTTGCTGTAACCGACCCATGCCAGAGCGCCAAACGGCAGCAGGGCGGTAACGCTGAGCAACAGGATTTTTCTCATTTTCATGATCGATCTCCCCGGAGGATTTGTACCTTGCGTAAACTGTGGCACAGTTTGTTGGACTCAATTTTTAGCAGCAACGTTCCCTATTTTCTATCCCGGGCGGCTGCGGGGATCGCACCAATGGGGTGTCACTGGATCCGACGACCCTCGCGCTGATTGAGCTCCCGCAGCTTGAGAAATCTGACGGTCTTGTAGAGAGCACCGAGCATGGACCAGACCAGGCCGGGAAAGCCGTTTCGCCAGTTTCCGTAGACCAGGTAGTGCTGGACAAAAGCCCACGGCCCGCGGCACACGATGCCGGGAATACTGGCCGCCCGTCCGGCCTCATGCATGCGCGCCGCGCTCAGGCTGGTGTAGTGATTGAACTTGCGGAAATAGTCGTCAAAATCCCGATAACTGTAGTGCAGCAGGCGGCCCGGCAGCTCCGCGGTGGCGCCGTCGATTTCTACCCGCTCATGGATAATGGCCTCGTTAAAGTTGCCCCGGCGCCGGTCGAACAGCCGCAAGTGGCGTTGCCGCGATTCGCGCCCATGGGCAAACTGCCGCTCCATAAAGACCAGGCCGCGACACAGATAGAAGCCTGCGATCCCGTTCAGATCCCCGGCCAGAGCGTCGCGCAGGCTCCCCTGTAGCGCGGAATCGGGGACTTCATCGGCATCCAGACTCAGCACCCAATGATGATTCGCCTCAGCCACCGCGATCCGCTTCTGTGGCCCGTAGCCCTGAAACGGCTGCTCGATGACGCGGCAATTGGGATAGCGCGCGCAGATCTCTACGGTGCGGTCGGTGCTGCCGGAATCAACCACGACGATCTCATCACACCAGGCCACCGCGTCAAGCGTCCGCGGCAGACGCGCCTCCTCGTTGAGGGTGATGATGACGACGCTGAGCTTGTTCACTGGCGGTTTGAGTCAGTCGGGTGTGGCCATTGGGATCGGTTCTGCTCCGGCGGCCCGTGCATGCCACTATAAGCAGCTACCGTGGTCGCGTCATCCGCAAACAATCCTGCCGGGCGGATCAGGCCTCGAAAGAGGTCCGCGCGTTGAGGACCTTTTTGGCCCGTTGGCGGCCGAGCTGGATCATCTCGCCGGCCCGATAGAACTCGTAAAACGCGCAGGCGTCCCGTGGAATATCGATCACCAGATCGGGCGAATAGGCCGCCAGCTTGAGACGCCCGATCGCGCTCTGCATGGTCTCCAGACTCATCTGCACCACGTCAAAGATGCCGGGGGTTTCGGTATTGCCGGTGCTCGCCGGCACAATCGGATGCTCGCGGCGGGCGTTGAGATTGACCGCCACGATAAGATCGGTCTGATGATTGAGCGCCGGTGCTATCGGCAACGGATTCAGCAGTCCGCCGTCCACCAGCACCCGGCCCTGATAAGCCCAGGGCGTAAACACGGTGGGGATGGCCATCGACGCGCGGATGGCGTCGAACAGGCGGCCGGAGTTGAGCCATACCTCGCGCTGCTCGTGGAGGTCGGTCGCCACCGCGGTGAAGCCGATGTCGAGATCGTCGATGTCGCGATCGCCGATCATCTCCTTGAGTGTCGAGATGATGCGATCTCCCTTGAACAGTCCCTGCAGACCGAACGAGAGATCGAGCAGCCCGAATACATCCTTGCGCTCCAGGCTGCGCGCCCACTTTGAATACACCTCAAGCTTGCCGGCTGCGAAGATACCGCCGACCAGCGCGCCAATCGAACAACCGGAGATATACGCGATCTCCAACCCGTGACGCTGCAATTCCTCGATGACGCCGACATGCGCCAGACCCCTGGCGCCGCCACTGCCGAGCACCAGCGCAACCTTCGGGCGCGGAGCACCGGGCGTCGTCATCGATCGCTCACTCGAGCATCCCGCCTGGATCCAGACTCGCGGGCCGGAACTCGGGCGGTCGTTTCTGCATCCCGGCCCGGGCCGCTTCCATCTGATTACGGCCCCCGAGCAGGGACATCTGCAGACGGGTCTCGAGGGCCAGGCCCTGGCGGTCATCAAGCAGCCCGGCCTGTTCGAACAGGAATTTGGCCGCCCGCACTGCGTCCGGAGACCGGCCCGCAATCTCCGTCGCCAGATCGGTGGCCGCCGCGAGCGGATCCTCGCAGACCCGCGTCGCCAGGCCCAGGACCACCGCTTCCTCGGCCTCGACCACACGTCCGGTGTAGGTCAGCTCTCGGGCCACATCGTCACGCAACAGCCGCGGCAGGATCCGGCTGCCGGCCATGTCCGGAACCAGCCCCCAGCGGATCTCCATCACCGACATACGCGTAGCGGGCGCGACCAGCCTGATATCGGCACCGAGCGCGATCTGCAGCCCGCCGCCAAAGACCTCGCCATGGAGCGCCGCAATCACCGGTATGGGCAGCTGCCGCCAGGCCCAGGCGACTTCCTGGGCCAGATTGGTCAGCGCGCCGGACTCTCGCTCCAGCAGACGCTGAGCCGCGTCTGGCGTACTGAAAAAGGCTGCCACATCGAGACCGGCGCAGAACCCTGCGCCCTCACCGTGCAGGATCACGGCCCTGATGTCCTCGGCCTTTGCCACCTCCGATGCAGCCCGGACAATGCCTTCGAACATCTCCAGATCCAGCGCGTTGCGTTTGTCCGGACGGGACAGACAGACTCTCGCGACCCGATCCTCTACGCTCACCGTTACCCGTCGGTTCATGCTTTATCCCTCGCTGGCAGGCCGTGGCCACCTCTGCAC
>JBATKC010000262.1:0-2023 GCA_049669065.1 Gammaproteobacteria bacterium | reverse complement strand
CTCCTGGACCGCGGCGTCGCCCGGAGCCAGCGCCATCGATCGCGACAAGGCCTCGCGGCTCGGTCCGAGTTGGCCCGCGGCCGCGTAACGCCGGGCCTGTTGCAGAAGTTGCTCGGGAGAATCACTCACGATGGCCGGTTAATACTCGTTTTGGGGTAGCGGACAATCTTTTGATTATCTTCGAACTGTTTTGCCGATACCGGAGACTGGGCGACCCGATGCCGGATCTGCCGCCTGGTTTCGGCGGCGTCTGCCCCGTTGGCAGTTCCGCTGAGGCCTCTATATTATCCCGGCTCCTGTTCGCCGGGTTGGCCCATGACTGATCATCGCGCTGCGCAAGAACGCTGGAACCGCTACTGGGAGCACGGCTTCGTCACCTCCTGCAGCGGCGCTTTCTCCGGCAACTACGAGGGTACCCTGAAAGCGGTCTGGGAGCGCTTTGTCGCTGAATGTCCCCCGGGGTCCCGCGTGCTGGACCTCTGCACCGGCAATGGCGCCATCGCGATGATCGCCAATCAGATCGGGCGATCACGGGATCTGAGCCTGGAGATCCACGCGATCGACAGCGCCACGATCCGGCCACTGGACACGGTCCGGCAAGACCGCGATCTGCTCGAGGGGATCTGCTTCCATTCGGAGACGCCCGCCGAATCGACGCCGTTCCCGGACAGCTTTTTCCACGCAATCACCGGCCAATACGCCTTCGAGTACACGGATGAGGCCGGTTGTATCGCCGAGCTGGCCCGGATCGCCGCGCCGGGCTGTCGCCTGCAGCTGGTCATCCACCACACCGGCTCGGTGGTGATCGAGACGTCCCGGGAAGAGTTGAGCAACGGCGCACTGATCATGGAACAGACCCGCGTTTTCGACCTGGCCGAGGCGCTGATAAAGCGCGTCGGCGCGGCGCGGACAACGGTCGAGAAACAGGCCCTGAGCACGGATCCCGAGGCGGAATCCGGCCGCCAGGCGCTCAATACGGCGGTGGAATCGCTGAGCAGGGCTGCCGGAACATCGCCCCACCCGGAGCTGCTACAGCTGGCTCTGGACCGGATCGCCAGGGCCTACCGGGCTCTGGGCTCGGGGCCCGCCGAGGCGCTAGGCCGGCTCGCCGCAGGCCGGGAAGAAATCCACGCGAATCTGGCGCGGCTGCAGGACCTGATGGGCGCCGCGCGCAGCCCGGATGACATCGCCCGGATTGTCGACGGTCTTGAGCAGGCAGGCTTCCTTGTCCAGAAGCCGCAGGAATTGCGTCATGACGGCGTACCACTCATGGGCTGGTTGGTGCAGGGGCAGCAGCCCGAGGCGTCCGACAGCTAGGCAACCCCACCCCAAGTGTGTTGCCAATGCGCAACAAATAGCCGTTGCATTTTGGCAACACAACTTCGAATGGATCTAACTTCCGACCTGGCGCCTGACCCAGGCATCGCCATATTGCAGCGCCGCATTTTGCTGGACATCCTGTAGAAAGGGCTTTTCCGTAACACCCTGCCGCCTCCGCTCATCCCAAAAAGCCGGCGGTCGGTCCGTGCGCGGACGGCAACAAATCGTTGTAATGTTTTCGCAACACCCCCTTCCCATTCGGCGGAGGTGTTGCTAATATCCGGCCAACTCTGCTTCTGACCTGGGGGATATTCGGGTGAGTTGCGGGTTTTCACTGGGCCCCCGCTTGCGGGAGTCCGGTTTCCAAAACGCCAACCTCTCTTTATAACGAGGAGTAACTACATGACAGAGCGAAACCCAGTCCGGGACGCTGTCCGTTACGCACTGACGGCTGGTGTTGCGGCTTCCTTCGTAGGCGCCCCTGCTTCGGCGCTAGCGCAGGATGACGTAGCAGTTCAGGACAAGGTCACGGTGACCGGCTCGCGTATCAAGCGTGTCGACATCGAAGGCCCGTCCGCCGTCACGGTCATCAACCGGGACGATATCGATTCTTCCGGTGAGATCTCCGTCGCAGAAGTGCTGCGCAGCTCAACCTACAACACATTCGGTTCCTTCAAACAGCGCTCCGGTAGCACCGCACAAT
>JBATKC010000261.1:0-11726 GCA_049669065.1 Gammaproteobacteria bacterium | reverse complement strand
CGGCGAGGGTGGGGGCGGGGCCCGGGTCGAGGATGAAGCCACCGTGGACGCGCTGATCCTGACCTCGTTGCGTGGCGAAGCGATCGGCGAATTGCTCGACATCGGTACCGGCAGCGGCCGCATGCTGAGGCTGTTGGGCGAGGGCGCAGGGCGGGCGGTCGGTATCGATATCTCCCGCGCGATGCTGATGCTGGCCCGGAGCAACCTCCACGCCGCCGGTCTGGATCATTTGCTGGTGCGTCAGGGCGATATGTACCAGCTGCGTTTTCCCGACAGCAGCTTCGACACCGTGACTATCGATCAGGTGCTGTTCGAGGCGGAACAGCCGGGTCAGGTGTTGCGCGAGGCAGCGCGCGTGCTGCGCCCCGGCGGGCGACTGTTGCTGGTCGAATTCCTGACTGCCGACGCGGCCGCTGACAGCCCGGCTCAGACCAACGATTGTGTCGCCATCGACCGTCGCCGTCTCGACGGATGGTTCGACGACGCCGGCCTTGCGCTGGAGCACTGGCAGCAACTGCCCGGCGATCCCTATCCCGTTATCCTGTCGGTCGCCCGGCGGGAGCCGCGCGATCGACAAGTCGCGGCCTGATCTCCTGCGGAGCCAATCATGACTGCACGCCCACGCGTTTCTTTCGAGTTTTTCCCGCCGGCCAATGACCAGATGGCCGAGCGTCTGTGGCGCTCGGTCCAGCGGCTGGCGCCGCTGAATCCGGAGTTTGTGTCGGTCACTTACGGCGCCGATGGCTCTACCCGCGAACGGACTCACAAGGTGGTGGAGCGGATCGTGCGCGAGACCGGGCTGGTCTGTGCGCCGCACCTGACCTGTGTCGGCGCGCCGAAGGAGCAGGTGCTGGATATCGCCAGGGACTACGCGGACATGGGCATCCGCAACATCGTCGCGCTGCGCGGCGATCCCCCCGAAGGTACCGCGTGCTACCAGCCTCATGCGGAGGGCTTCGCCTATGCGGCCGATCTGGTGCAGGGTTTGAAGACCGTTGCGGATTTCGACATCAGCGTCGCGGCATATCCGGAGGTCCATCCGGAGGCAAGCTCGCCGCTGAGTGACCTGGAGAATCTGAAACGCAAGATCGATGCCGGCGCCAGCCGCGCGGTGACCCAGTTTTTCTTCGACAACGATCGCTTTCTGCGTTTCCGCGATCTGTGCGCGACCGCCGGCATCACGGTACCGGTCGTGCCGGGTATCCTGCCGATCACGCGTTTTCCGCAGCTGCTCCGATTCGCCGAGCGCTGCGGTACCACCGTCCCCGACTGGCTGCGGGCGCGATTCGAGGGTCTCGACGACGATGCGGACACCCGGCGCATGATCGCCGCCAGCGTCGCCATCGATCAGGTGCAGTCGCTGCGCCGGCACGGCGTCGAGAACTTCCACTTCTATACGCTGAACCGTTGTGAACTGAGCTTCGCGATCTGCCACAGCCTCGGTCTGCGGCCGATGCCGGTGGCGAAGAGCGCCTGACCCGGTGACCCGATGAGCCAGAGCCTACGTCAACAGCTCAGTGACCTGATCGCCCGGCGCATCCTGCTGCTGGACGGCGCGATGGGCACGATGATCCAGGCCCATGAGCTGGAGGAGACCGATTTCCGCGGTGAGCGCTTTGCCGACTGGGAACAGGATCTCCAGGGCAATAACGATCTGCTGGCGCTGACCCGGCCGGATCTGATCCGCGAGATCCATCGCCAGTATCTGGCCGCCGGCGCCGACATCGTCGAGACCAACACATTTAATGCCACCGCCATCAGTCAGGCCGACTACGGTCTCGAGTCCATCGCCTACGAGCTCAACGTGGCCGCGGCGAAGCTGGCCCGCGAGGCTGCCGATGAGTTCAGCAGCGACGAGCGGCCACGCTTTGTCGCCGGTGTGCTCGGACCCACCAACCGCACTGCATCGATCTCGCCGGACGTCAGCGATCCAGGTGCCCGCAATGTGCGTTTCGCCGAGCTGACCGAAGCCTATCGCGACGCGGCCCGGGGTCTGCTCGACGGCGGCAGCGATATCCTGCTGGTCGAAACGGTGTTCGACACGCTCAATGCCAAGGCCGCGCTATTCGCGGTCAGCGGCCTGCTCGACGAGCTGGGTCGCGATGTGCCGCTGATGATCTCCGGCACTATCACTGATGCTTCCGGGCGTACCCTGTCGGGCCAGACCACCGAGGCATTCTGGAACGCGGTGCGCCACGCGCAGCCGCTGGTGATCGGTCTCAACTGTGCCCTCGGCGCGGATCAGCTGCGTCCCTATGTGGCTGAACTCTCACGTATCGCCGATGTCGCCGTCAGCGCCCACCCCAACGCCGGGCTGCCCAATGCTTTTGGCGAATATGATCAGACTGCGGAGGAGATGGCCGGGATCATGGAGGAGTTCGCCAGCGCCGGCCTGCTCAACCTGGCTGGCGGCTGTTGCGGCACGACGCCGGAGCACATCCGGGCCCTTGCCGAAGCGATGGCGGGCAAGACGCCGAGACAGATCCCCGAGATCCCGCGTCGCTGCCGCTTGTCCGGTCTCGAGGAGCTAAACATCGGTCCGGACGACCTGTTCGTCAACGTGGGCGAGCGCACCAACGTGACCGGGTCGGCCCGGTTCCGCAAGCTGATCGAAGCGGACGATTATCCGGCGGCGCTGGAAGTCGCCCGCCAGCAGGTCGAGAACGGCGCACAGATCGTCGACGTCAACATGGACGAGGGCATGCTGGATTCGGTCGCGGCCATGCAGCGTTTCCTCGATCTGTTGTCGGCAGAGCCAGACATCGCACGCGTGCCGGTGATGATCGATTCCTCGCGCTGGGAGGTGATCGAGACCGGGCTGCGCTGTGTGCAGGGCAAACCGGTGGTGAATTCCATCAGCCTCAAGGAAGGTGAGGCCGCGTTTATAGAACAGGCGACGCTGGCGCGGCGCTACGGTGCCGCGATCATCGTGATGGCGTTTGATGAACAGGGGCAGGCCGAGAACCTGGAGCGCCGGATCGAGATCTGCGATCGCGCCTATCGCATCCTCACCGGGACTGTGGACTTCCCGCCGGAGGATATTATTTTCGACCCTAATATCTTTGCGGTCGCCACCGGCATCGAGGCGCACAATCGCTACGGTCTCGACTTTATCGAGGCGACGGCGGCGATCAAGCAACGCCTGCCTCATGCCCTGATCAGTGGCGGCGTCAGCAATGTCTCGTTTTCGTTCCGCGGCAACAACGCGGTGCGCGAGGCCATGCACGCGGTGTTTCTCTATCACGCCATCCGCGCCGGTATGGACATGGGTATCGTCAACGCCGGCCAGCTCGCGATCTATGAGGAAATCCCGGAAGAGTTGCTGGCAGCCGTGGAGGACGTGATCCTCGCGCGCCGGCCCGATGCCACCGATCGCCTGCTGGAGATCGCGACGCGCTATCAGGGTCAGGGTGGCACCGAGCGCAAGGTCGATGATGCCTGGCGTCAGCTGCCGGTAGCGGAACGTCTGACCCACGCCCTGGTCAAGGGCATCGAAGACTATGCGGTAGAGGACGCCGAGGAAGCCCGCCAGCTGTCGGCGCGCACCCTGGACGTGATCGAGGGTCCATTGATGGACGGCATGAACGTGGTCGGCGATCTGTTCGGCGAGGGCAAGATGTTCCTGCCCCAGGTGGTCAAGTCGGCGCGGGTGATGAAGAAGGCGGTCGCGCACCTGGTGCCCTTTATCGAAGCCGAGTCCAGCGGCGAGTCCCGCGCCAAAGGCAAGGTATTGATGGCCACGGTCAAGGGCGATGTCCACGACATCGGCAAGAACATCGTCGGCGTGGTGCTCCAGTGCAACAACTTCGAGGTCATCGATCTCGGCGTGATGGTGCCCGGGCAGAAGATCCTCGATACCGCGGTCGCCGAGGGTGTCGACATCATCGGGTTGTCCGGTCTGATCACGCCGTCGCTCGACGAAATGGTCCGGGTCGCCGCCGAGATGGAACGCCGCGGCCTGAACCTGCCGCTGCTGATCGGCGGCGCGACGACCTCGCCGGCGCATACCGCAGTCAAGATCGATCCCGCCTATTCCGGTCCGGTGCTGTACGTCAAAGACGCCTCGCGCTCGGTCGGTGTGGTGCAAAAATTGATCAGCGAGGATGATGGCGCGGCGTTTGTCGCCAAAATCAAGCACGACAATGCGCACAAACGGGAACTGCATCAGCGGCCCCGGACCAGGGCACCGGCGTTGTCGCTGGAAGCCGCGCGGGCCAACGCGCTAGCGATCGAATGGAGCGACTATCAGCCGCCGGCACCGGCCCAGCCTCAGCGGCAGGTGTTCGAGGACTATCCGCTGGCGGAGCTGGTCGACTACATCGACTGGATGCCGTTCTTCAATGCCTGGCAATTCTCGGGACGCTTCCCGGATTTGCTCCACGCGCCGGCCACGGCCGATGCCGCCGGCGCCCTGTATCGGGATGCGCGCCGGATGCTGGACCAGATCGTCGCCGAGTCATGGCTGACCGCGCGTGGCGTCATCGGGTTTTTCCCGGCCGCCGCTATCGGCGATGACGTGGTGGTGTATGCGGATGACCAGCGCCAGCAGATCAGCGAGCGCCTGTGCTTCCTGCGCGAGCAGCGTGGCAAAGCCCCCGGCAAGCCCAATCTGTGTCTGGCCGATTTTGTGACGCCGGCAGCGAGCGGGCGGCGCGACTGGGTCGGCGCCTTCGCGGTGACTGCCGGTCTCGGCATCGACGAACACGTGCAGCGATTCGAGGCTGCACATGACGACTACAACGCGATCCTGTTGAAGGCGCTGGCTGATCGTCTGGCGGAGGCCGCCGCGGAACGTATGCACGAGCGCGTGCGGCGCGAGTTCTGGGGCTATGCGCCAGACGAGGCTCTGGACAACGACGCGCTGATCCGCGAGCGTTATCGCGGCATCCGCCCGGCGCCCGGTTACCCCGCCTGTCCTGACCATACGCAGAAACAGATCCTGTGGCGGCTGCTGGACGTCGAAGCGGGCATCGGCATGCGTCTGACCGAGAGCTTCGCCATGTGGCCGGCGGCGGCCGTCAGCGGCTTCTATTTTTCTCACCCGGACGCCCGCTATTTTGCAGTGGGCAAGATCGGTCGCGACCAGGTCGAGGATTATGCCCGGCGCAGCGGCACCAGCTTCGCCGACGCGGAACGCTGGCTCGGCCCCAATCTCGGCTATCCCGCGGACGCTGCCTGACGGCCTCGCACGGCTTGATTCGCGTCCGCGACCGCGCGAGACTCGGGTTATCTCGTCCCAGGAAATCCCCATGACCCAGTTCACGATCAGCGGCAGCCAGCGGCTCGCCGAGGTCCGTTATGAGATCCGCGGCCGGCTCGCCCGCCGGGCGCTGGAGCTCGAGAAAATGGGCTACGAAATCATCGCGCTGAATATCGGCAATCCCGGACTGTTCGGTTATCGCACGCCGGAGACCATGCGTCTGGCGATGATCGAGAACCTCGGCGCCAGCGAGCCCTATAGCCACCAGAAAGGGATTTTCCCGGCACGCGAGGCGGTGGTGATGCAGCAGCAGAGCCGTGGCGTGCTGGACGTCACGGCGGAAGAGGTGTTTATCGGCAACGGCGTCAGCGAGCTGATCGATCTGACCCTGCGTGCGTTGCTCAATCCCGGTGATGAGGTGCTGCTGCCGAGTCCGGACTACCCGCTGTGGACCGCGGCGACGGCGCTTAACGATGGTCTGCCGGTGCATTATCCGTGCCGGCCGGAGCGCCAATGGATCCCGGATCCCGACGAGATCGAGTCGCTGATCACTGACAAGACGCGCGCGCTGGTGCTGATCAACCCGAATAATCCGACCGGCGCGGTCTATCCGCGTCCGGTGCTGGAAGCCATCGCCGCCATCGCCGAGCGTCATCACCTGGTGCTGTTCAGCGATGAGATTTACGACCAGATGACCTATGAGGGTGCCGAGTTCGTGCCTATGGCGACGCTGGTACAAGACACCCTGTGCGCCACCTTCAGCGGCTTGTCCAAGACCTATCGGGCCTGTGGTTACCGGGTCGGCTGGGTGGTGTTCAGCGGCAACCGTGAGAACACCGGCGCCTACATGGAGGCCCTGGAGCTGCTCGCCGCGCTGCGCCTGTGCAGCAACGTGCCCGGCCAGTGGGCGGTGCAGACTGCGCTGGGCGGATTCCAGAGCGTCGGCGAGCTGGTCAGCGAGAGCGGTCGTCTGTTCCGCTCGCGGCAAGCCGTGCTGGACGCGGTGGCGGCCAGTGAGTTCCTCGAGCTGACCGCGCCGATGGGGGCGATGTATGCGTTCCCGCGCGTGAAGACGGATCAATTACCGGAGTTCGATGATTACCAGTTCGCGCTGGATCTGCTCGAGCACAAGCACGTGCTGGTGGCGCCCGGCGTCAGTTTCAACGTGCCCTACCGGGATCATTTCCGTATCACTACCTTGCCTGAGCGGACCGTGCTCAAAGACGCGATGGCCCGGATCGAAGAATTGCTGCACAGCTACAAAGTCAGCGAGATCTGAAACGGGCGCAGGCCGGGCACTCCGGATCGGGCGCCAGACCCAGCGAGCGCCATTCGCCGCGCCAGCCGTCGTAGACCGCCAGCCGTTCGCTGTCGTCGCGGCTGATGCCGAGGATCAGCTTTAGCGCTTCCACGGCCATCAGCGCGCCGACTGCGCCGACGACCGGACCGAGGATGCCGCCGCCGCTGCAGGTTTCGAGTTCCTCGCCGTCCTCATGATAAAGACAGCGATAGCAGGCGCCGGCCGGCCGGTCGTTACGGAACACTGCCAGCTGACCCTCGAGACGGATCGCTGCGCCGGAGACCAGCGGGCGCCGGGCTGCCAGCGTGGCCTCGTTGACGGCGAAGCGCGTCGCAAAATTGTCACAGCAGTCCAGGACCACGGTGCAGCGCTCGGCCAGTCCTCCAAGCGCTACCGGATCGAGGCGTTGGTCCACGATCTCGAGATTCACCTCCGGGTTGAGCGCCGCCAGCCGCTCGCTGGCGACCTCGGTCTTGCGCCGGCCCACATCCTGACTGGTGTAGAGCACCTGCCGATGCAGATTGGACAGATCCACGGTGTCGAAGTCATTCAGATACAGGGTGCCGATCCCGGCGCCTGCCAGATAGCTGGCGACGGGCACGCCGAGCCCGCCAAGCCCCACGACCAGGGCCGAGGCTTCGCGCAGCCGCTGCTGGCCGCTTTCGCCGATCTCCGGCAGCGCCAGATGCCGGCCATACCGAGCCAGGGTCTCGTTCATGAAGCGGGCTCCGGCGCCGCCACCCGGAGCCAGGCGAGATTTTCGTGCGGGATGACCCAGGTGAGTCCTGCCTCGGTTTCGTAGATAAACAGGAAGCGGCTACTGGTACCCAGGAGCGAGGCCGAGAATGCGCCATCGCCCGGTCCCGCCTCGGCCAGCGTCAGCTGGACCTGCGTGCCGTCACCGCCGCGGATCGAATCAGCCCGGTTGTCTGCGTAGATCCAGATAAACAGCACACAGTAAAGCAGGAACAGGATGATCGGCGTCAACTGGTTGAATCCCGAACGGCCGTATCGCCGGTAGGCACGCAGCCACCAGGAGCGGAGCTCGCGGCCGGCAAACCAGCGCTCCTCCCAGGCGAGTTGCATATGGGCGAGCTTGCCGACCAGCACCGCGCTCAGCGCGAGCAGGAAGGTGATGGGCTCGCGGAACGCTCCCATCAGGAAATCCGTGACATCGGCGTAATGGAAGTAGTTGACGCCGAAGTGGCGGAAAAGCGTCCATTCGTAGGACAACCCGAGCAGCGAGACCACCAGATAGCTGCTGGTCAGCCCCAGCGCCGGATGCTCCTGCATCAGCGCGAGCAGTCTGCGCGTCGGGTCTCCGGTCGGCGCGGCGTCCGGCGCGTCGCTCATTCCACGAAGCGGCACTCGGTCACGCGATCGTGGCCGGCGGCGTCCTGGTAACAGGTGATGTCGTAATAGCGCTGGGCCTCCAGCAGGCGGCGGATGCTGCGCTCCTGATCATTGGCGTGTTCGAACAGCAGCCAGCCCTGGCGCACGATGTAGTTGTGGGCCCGATCGATAATCTGGCGGAAACACTCCAGGCCGTCATCGCCGCCGGCCAGTGCCAGCTCCGGCTCGAAGCGCAGGTTGCCGGCAAGCAGGAATTCGTCGCGATTGATCACGTAGGGGGGGTTTGAGACCACCACGTTGAATTTTTGTCCACGTACCGCATCGAACCAGTTGCTGTGCAGGAACTCGACGTTGGCGATCTTGAACAGCTTGGCATTGAGGCGCGCGACCGTCAGCGCTTCTTCCGAGATGTCGACGCCGATGACCTCTGCCTTTGGCCGCTCATGGGCGATGGCCAGGCTCACCGCGCCACAGCCGCTGCCGAGTTCCAGCACCCGCACCTCCTCATCTTCTGAGATGTGGTTGAGCGCTTTTTCTACCAGCAGCTCGGTCTCGGGTCGCGGGATCAGCACCTGCCGGTTGACCCGCAGCGGCATCGACCAGAATTCCCGGACGCCGCTGATATAGGCCATCGGTTCGCCGGAAAAACGCCTGCGGATCAGTAGGTTATAGCGATGTCGCTCTTCTTCGCTCAGCATGCGTTCGGGCCAGGCGTGGAGATAGCTGCGCGGCTTACGCAGCACAAGGCCGAGCAGGATCTCGGCATCCAGACGCGGGCTGTCGCTGCGGGTCGCCAGTACGACGGCCGCATCGGACAGATAATTGCCCAGCTCGAATTCGCTTTCGTATTTCATACCTTTCCGCCGCGCTGGCGTAGAATGCGCGGGCCCGTGCACGCGGCTATTCTAATTCAAGCAGCAAATCTCCGGAGTCCGGATGACCCATTACCGCAACGTTCTCGAGATGGTGGGCAATACCCCGATGCTCGAGGTCAGCCGGTTCGATACCGGCCCTTGTCGCCTGTTCCTCAAGCTGGAGCTGATGAATCCGGGCGGTTCGATCAAGGATCGGATCGGTATCTCGATGATAGAACGAGCCGAGGCCCGGGGCGATATCAAGCCGGGCGACACGCTGGTGGAGGCCACCGCCGGTAACACCGGGATCGGGCTGGCGCTGGTGGCCGCGCAAAAAGGTTACCACCTGATCCTGGTACTCCCGGACAAGATGAGCCAGGAGAAGATATTCAACCTGCGTGCCATGGGCGCGGAGATCGTATTGACCCGGTCCGATGTGGCCAAGGGTCATCCCGAGTACTACCAGGACCTCGCGCGCCGGATCGCTGACGAGAGCGGTGCTTATTACATCAACCAGTTCGGCAACCCGGACAACCCGGTCGCCCATGAAGAGACCACCGGGCCAGAGATCTGGGCGCAGATGGATCATGATCTGGATGCCATCGTCCTCGGTGTCGGCAGCAGCGGGACGGTCAGCGGTCTGACAAATTTTCTCAAGCGCGAGGCGCCGCACGTGGAGCTGGTCCTGGCGGACCCGGAGGGCTCGATCCTGGCCGGCTACATCAAGACCGGCACCATCGGTGAGAGCGGCAGCTGGCTGGTCGAGGGCATCGGCGAGGACTTTATCCCCGACATCTGCGATCTGTCCCAGGTCGGCGCGGCCTACAGCATCAGCGACGCCGAATCCTTCGCCACCGCGCGCGAATTGCTGGGTAAGGAAGGCGTGCTTGCCGGATCATCCTCGGGCACGCTGCTGGCCGCGGCGCTGCGCTATTGCCGTGAACAGAAGCAGCCGAAACGCGTTGTGGTATTCGCCTGCGACACCGGCAACAAGTATCTGTCCAAGCTCTACAACGATTTTTGGATGGAAGATCAGGGGTTTATCCAGCGCGAGCGTCATGGTGACCTGCGCGATCTGATCGGTCGCCCGCATGGCCGCCGCGCGACGATTACCGTCGGGCCGGACGATATTCTCACCACCGCTCACAACCGCCTGCGTAACGCCGGCTTCTCCCAGCTACCGGTGATGGAGGACGAGCATCTGGTCGGCGTGGTCACCGAGGACGACATCCTGCGCTATGCCTTCGGCAAACCGGACCTGCTGGATCATCCGGTGCGTGCGGCCATGCGCAGCTCGTTTCTGCAGGTGGACCGCCAAACCTCGGTCAACAATCTGGTCGCGCTGTTGCACGGCGATTCCTATGCCGCCGTGACCGACGACGACGGCGACACTTTTCTCGGTTTGATTACCCGTAGCGACGTGCTGAACTTCCTCCGTCGCCTGCACCAGGACGCCCGTCATGAGCACTGACAAGAGCAAGGCCGGTTTCGCCACCCGCAGCATCCACGCCGGACAGGCGCCGGACCCGTCGACCGGGGCGATCATGCCGCCGATCTATGCCACCTCGACCTACGTCCAGGCGAGCCCGGGTGAGCATCTCGGCTACGAGTACTCACGCAGCCAGAATCCGACACGCATGGCCTTTGAGCGTTGTGTCGCCGATCTCGAGAGCGGCAGCCACGGCTTCGCTTTCGCGTCCGGCATGGCGGCGATTGCGACGGTGCTGGAATTGCTCGATTCCGGCAGCCATATCGTGGCGATGGACGATCTCTATGGCGGCACCGGACGACTGTTCGACAAGGTCCGCCAGCGGTCGGCGGGTCACGAGTTCAGCTATGTCGATCTGTCGGATCTGGCGGCGCTGGAGGCGGCTTTGCGCCCGGAAACGGCGATGATCTGGGTGGAGACACCCACCAATCCCATGCTCAAGCTGGTGGATCTGGCGGCAGTGATCGATACGGCGCGCCAGCGCGGCATCAAGGTCGTGGTCGACAATACCTTTGCCACGCCCTGGGCCCAGCGTCCGCTTGAGCTGGGCGCGGATGTGGTGATCCATTCGGCCACCAAGTTCCTCAATGGCCACTCCGACATGATCGGCGGGGTCGCGGTGGTGCGGGACGAGAAGCTCGCTGAGCAGCTCGGGTTTTTGCAAAATTCCGCCGGCGCCATCCTCGGTCCCTTTGACAGCTTTCTGGCGCTGCGCGGTTTGAAGACCCTGGCCTTGCGCATGGAGCGCCATGTCAGCAATGCCGCTGCCATCGCCAGCTGGCTGGAGACGCATCCGGCGGTGACGCGAGTGATCTACCCGGGACTGGAGTCGCATCCGCAGCATGATCTGGCGATCCGCCAGATGAGAGGCGGCGGCGGTATCGTCACGTTCTTTATCGATGGCGGTCTGGATGCGGCCCGCGCGATGCTCGAACGCTGCCGGATATTCGCGCTGGCCGAAAGTCTCGGCGGTGTCGAGAGCCTGATCGAACACCCGGCCATCATGACCCACGCTTCGGTGCCGCCGGCCCGGCGAGAAGCTCTCGGCCTCGGCGACGACCTGATCCGGCTGTCGGTCGGCGTCGAAGATCCGGAAGACCTGATCGGCGACCTGGAACGCGCGCTCGGCGGCGACTGAGCGGGACGCGGGCAAGAGGCGAGTCGATGGATCCGTATTTCGAACAACCCCGTGGCGTGTTGACGGTACTCGCGGATGGTTTCCGTCTCGCCTGGCGGACGCTGCCCGGCGCCGCGCATGTATTCTTGTTGACCGTGGCGCTGTACATGCTCGCGGGCCCGGTCATCATCGCGCTGACCGGACAGGATCTCCGCGATCCGGGTCTGGGCGCATCGCCGGAGACCGAAGCGCTGGTCGACGGTGCGACCGCGGCGCTGCTGCTCGGCGTGTTTACGCTGCTCAACCTGTTTCTGCTGCTGTGGATCATGGCGATCCTGATCGGTCATATGTCCTTGCTTGCCGGTGCCGGTGCCGGGCCCGAGGACGCGACGCGCGCGATGACGGCCGTGCGG
>JBATKC010000260.1:0-6574 GCA_049669065.1 Gammaproteobacteria bacterium | reverse complement strand
TCTCTACCTTGATCACGCCGTCGCCCTGACACGCCTCGCAGCGACCGCCCTTGACGTTAAAGGAGAAACGGCCGGGTTTGTAGCCGCGCGAGCGCGCCTCCGCGGTGCCGGCGAACAGATCGCGGATCGGCGTGAACAGACCGCTATAAGTGGCCGGGTTAGAGCGCGGCGTCCTGCCGATCGGGCTCTGGCTTATGTCGATCACCCGATCGACCTTGTCCAGTCCCTCGATCGATTTGTGTGCGGCCGGATTGGTGGCCGACCGGTTGATATGTTCGGCGGCAGCGAGATAGAGGGTGTCGTTGATCAGCGTCGATTTGCCGGAGCCCGAGACGCCGGTGACGCAGGTCATCAGGCTCAGCGGGATGGCAACATCCAGCTCTTTCAGGTTGTTGCCGCGGGCACCGCGGATGCGGATTTCGTTTTTCTTTTTCGGCCGGGTGCGGGCTTGTGGCACCGGGATGCTGCGCCGTCCGGACAGATATTGCCCGGTCAATGACGCAGGATCCGCCATCACTTCGGCCGGCGTGCCCTGGGATACGATCTGTCCGCCGTGGACGCCGGCTCCGGGGCCGATATCGAGAACGTAGTCGGCGGCCGCGATCGCCTCCTCGTCGTGCTCGACGACGATCACGGTGTTGCCGAGGTCGCGGAGCTGGATCAGCGTATTGAGCAGGCGCTGATTGTCGCGCTGATGCAGGCCGATCGATGGCTCATCGAGGATATACATGACGCCGACCAGTCCGGAGCCGATCTGGCTGGCCAGCCGGATACGCTGCGCCTCGCCGCCCGACAAGGTCTCCGCGCTGCGATCCAGCGACAGGTAGTCCAGGCCGACATCGACCAGGAAGCTCAGCCGGTCGCTGATCTCCTTGACGATCTTCCCGGCGATCTCACCGCGCCAGCCGGGCAGATCGAGTTCGCCGAAAAAGCGGCCGGCTGCGCCGACCGACAGCGAGGTCAGCTCGGGCAGACTGCGCTCATTGACGAATACATGGCGGGCTCCTTCGTTGAGACGGGTGCCCGCGCAGTCGCCGCATGGGCGCATGCTGAGGTACTTGGCCAGCTCTTCGCGCACCGTATTCGACTCGGTCTCGCGGTAACGGCGCTCCATATTGGGGATGATGCCTTCGAAGCGATGGCGGCGTTTGGTGCTGCCGCCGCGACCGTCCAGGTAGCTGAACTCGATCACCTCGTCGCCACTGCCATAGAGAATGATCTGTCTGAGCGTCTCGGGCAGCTCAGCCAGGGGCTGTTCGATATCGAACTTGTAGTGTCCGGCCAGGCACTGGATCAGCTGGAAATAATAAGCGTTGCGTCGGTCCCAGCCGCGGATCGCACCACCGGCGAGACTCAGATGGGGGCTGGCCGCGACCCGCTCCGGATCGAAGAACTGCTGTACGCCAAGACCATCGCAGGTCTTGCATGCGCCGGCCGGGTTATTGAATGAAAACATCCTCGGTTCCAGCTCCGGGATGCTGTAGCCGCAGACCGGACAGGCGAAGCGGTCCGAGAACAGCAGCTCTTCCCGCTCAGGTTCGTCCATAAACGCTATCTGGGCGATACCGTCGGCGAGCCGCAGCGCGGTCTCCAGCGACTCTGCCAGCCTCAGTCGCAGGTCCTCGCGTACCCGCACGCGGTCCACCACGGCCTCCACCGTGTGTTTGCGGTGCAGATCCAGATCCGGCGGGTCATCGAGTTCGAATACTTCATGGTCGATCCTGGCGCGGACAAAACCCTGCGCGCGCAGCTCGGCCAGCTGATTATGGTGTTCACCCTTGCGGTCGCGGACCACCGGTGCCAGCAGCATCAGCCGCGTGCCCTCGGGCAGCGCCAGGACCTGGTCTACCATCTGGCTGACGGTCTGTGCCTCCAGCGGTTCCCCGTGGTGGGGGCAGCGCGGGGTGCCGGCCCGCGCAAACAGCAGACGCAGATAATCATAGATCTCGGTGACCGTGCCGACGGTCGATCGGGGATTGTGCGAGGTCGATTTTTGCTCGATCGATATTGCCGGCGACAGGCCATCGATGGCGTCGACGTCGGGCTTCTCCATCATCGACAGAAACTGGCGCGCGTAGGCCGAAAGCGATTCGACGTAGCGCCGCTGGCCTTCCGCGTAGATGGTGTCGAAGGCCAGAGATGACTTGCCTGAACCCGACAAGCCGGTGACCACGATCAGCTTTTCCCGCGGCAGGTCGAGATCGATGTTTTGAAGATTGTGGGTGCGCGCACCCCGGATCCGGATCGTTTCCATGCACACTTCTGGCGGCGAGAAATTAATCCACAACTATACGCGGATTGCCTGGCGCGAGCCAAAGCCTGCCAGTGTCCGAGACGTCAACCCCGGCTTTCCCGATGATCAGGGTGTGTTTTCGGCGGTGCGCGGGTTAAAATGCGCGGTCTACACTTTAGACCTGAACGGCATAATCCTGGGGAGCACTCATGGCCCGCGGCATCAATAAAGTCATCCTCGTCGGCAACCTCGGCGCCGATCCCGAAACCCGCTATACACCCAGCGGCAGCGCGGTCACCAATATCCGCCTGGCCACCTCCGAGTCCTGGAAGGACAAACAGACCGGTGAGCAGCAGGAGCGCACCGAGTGGCATCGGGTCGTGTTTTTCAACCGTCTGGCGGAGATCGCAGCCGAGTATCTGCGCAAGGGTTCACAGGTCTATGTGGAGGGCGCAATCCGCACCCGCAAATGGCAGGACCAGTCCGGTCAGGATCGGTACACCACCGAAATCGTCGGTAACGAGATGCAGATGCTCGGCAGCCGCGGCGGCGCGGGTGCCCCGGCGGGTGGAGACTACCAGAGCAGACCCAAGACCCAGCAGCCGGCGGCCGCGGAGCCGGCGCTGGATGACGACATCCCGTTCTAGGCAGGCCGGGCCCCCACGCAATTCAATTGCCGCGATCCGGTTGCCGGGTCGCGGCGCTTCATTTCCGGAGACAGAATCATGGATCGCCACGACAGCAGCCCGCAGCTGATCCCACCCCACGGCGGTGAGCTCAAGGACCTCTATCTTGATCGTGAGGCGGCCGACGCCGAGCGCACGAAGGCCATGGACTATGCTTCATGGGATCTGACGCCGCGCCAACTGTGCGATATCGAGCTGTTGTTAAACGGGGCCTTCTCGCCGCTAGAGGGTTTTCTCGGCCAGGCCGACTATGAGGGCGTGGTCAAGGACATGCGCCTCGGGGACGGGACCCTGTGGCCGATGCCGATCACGCTCGACGTAAGCGAAGCTTTTGCCGCCGGGATCGAGCCCGGCGCCCATATCGCGCTGCGCGACCAGGAGGGGGTGCTGATCGCGACCATGGAGGTCGGGGATATCTGGACCCCGGACAAGGAAGCGGAAGCGCGCGGTGTGTTCGGTTCCACCGATCAGGCCCATCCCGGCATCCATTACCTGATGAATGTGGCGCATCCGGTTTACCTGGGCGGACGGCTGCGCGGGGTCGAACCCCCGATCCACTATGACTTCCGGCATCTTCGGGATTCACCGGCCGAACTGCGGCAACGTCTGCAAAAGCTCGGCTGGCGCAAGGTCGTGGCCTTCCAGACGCGCAATCCGATGCACCGGGCGCACCAGGAGCTCACCTTCCGCGCCGCCCGCGACGTCGAGGCCAATCTGTTGATCCATCCGGTGGTGGGGATGACCAAGCCGGGCGATGTGGACCATTTCACCCGCGTCCGCTGTTATGAGCGGTTGCTGCACCACTATCCCGAGCAGACCACCAGCCTGAGCCTGCTGCCGCTGGCGATGCGCATGGCCGGTCCGCGGGAGGCGTTATGGCACGCGCTGATCCGGCGCAACTACGGCTGCACGCATTTTATCGTCGGGCGTGACCATGCCGGTCCGGGCAAGGACAGCAAGGGCAAGGACTTCTATGGTCCCTATGATGCTCAGGAATTGATGAACGTATATCGGGATGAGATCGGCATCGAGATGGTGCCGTTTCAGATGGTGGTATTCGTTGAGGACCGGGCCCAATACGTGCCGGTTGACGAGACCCATGAAGGCGAGACGGTGCTGAATATCTCTGGCACCGAATTCCGCCGGCGTCTGCAGGAAGGACTCGATGTGCCGTCCTGGTTCTCCTACCCGGACGTGATCGAGGAGTTGCGCAAGACCCATCCGCCGCGCCATGAGCAGGGCTTTGTGATCTTCTTCACCGGCCTGTCCGGCTCCGGCAAGTCCACCATCGCCAACGCATTGATGGTGAAGCTGATGGAGCAGGGCGGGCGTCGCATCTCGCTGCTCGACGGTGACGTGGTGCGCAAGAATCTGTCCAGCGAACTCGGTTTCTCCCGCGAGCATCGCGATCTGAATATCCTGCGTATCGGCTATGTCGCCAGTGAGATCGCCAAGAACGGCGGTATCGCGATCTGCGCACCCATCGCACCCTACCGGGCCACGCGTCGGCAGGTGCGCGATGCGGTGGAAGAAGTCGGGGGCATGATCGAAATCCATGTCGCCACGCCGCTGGATGTCTGTGAGCAGCGGGACCGCAAGGGCCTTTACGCCAAGGCCAGGGCCGGGATCATCAAGGAATTCACCGGTATCAGCGATCCCTATGAAGCGCCGGAACAACCGGAAATCGTGATTGATACCCGCGACGTCTCTCCCGATCAGGCTGCGCACCGGATCCTGGTCAAGCTCGAGAGTCTGGGTTACATCCGCTGAGCGGTTTGAATCAGCGCGAGATCAGGTTGTACCTTTTAGCTTTCCGCGGCAGGCACCGATGAAGGGCAAGCTCTATATCAAGACCTTCGGGTGTCAGATGAACGAGTACGATTCCGCCAAGATGGCGGACGTGCTGCGGGTCTCGCATGGGCTCGATCTGGTGTCCGCACCCGAGCAAGCGGATGTGCTGCTGCTGAATACCTGTTCGATCCGCGAAAAGGCCCAGGAGAAGGTGTTCTCGCTGCTGGGGCGCTGGAAGATGCTCAAGCAGGCGCGGCCGGAGATCGTGATCGGTGTCGGCGGCTGTGTAGCCAGCCAGGAGGGCGACGCGGTCCTCCGGCGTGCGCCGCAGGTCGATATGGTGTTCGGCCCGCAGACCCTGCATCGCTTGCCGGAGATGCTCGAACAGGTGCGCGGCCATGGCCGCGCTGCGGTCGATATCTCGTTCCCTGAGATCGAGAAATTCGATCGTCTTCCGGCGCCGCGCGCGGACGGCCCTGCCGCCTTCGTCTCGATCATGGAGGGTTGCAGCAAATACTGCAGTTTCTGCGTCGTGCCCTATACCCGCGGCGAGGAGATCAGCCGGCCCTTCGATGATGTCGTCGCGGAGGTCGTGCGCCTGGCGGCGCAGGGCGTCAAGGAGATCAATCTGCTCGGTCAGAATGTCAACGCGTATCGCGGCCCGATGGAAGACGGCACCCTGTGCGATCTCGGCAATCTGATCCGCTTTGTCGCAGCCGTCGACGGGGTCGAACGGATCCGCTTTACCACCTCCCATCCGCTGGAGTTCTCGCAGAGCCTGATCGACGCCTATGCGGATGTACCGCAATTGGCCAACTTCCTGCATTTGCCGGTGCAGAGCGGTTCCGACCGGGTCCTGGCGATGATGAAGCGCGGCCATACCGTGCTGGAGTACAAACAGAAGATCCGTCGGCTGCGCGAGGTGCGTCCGGATATCAGTATTTCGTCGGATTTTATCGTCGGCTTTCCGGGTGAGACCGAGCGCGATTTCGAGGCGACTATGGATCTGATCGCCGAGCTCGGCTTCGACCAGTCCTTCAGCTTTATCTACAGCAGGCGGCCCGGGACGCCCGCGGCGTCACTGCCCGACGATGTCGACCACGCGGTCAAACAGCAGCGCCTGGAGTTGCTGCAGGCGCGGATCAATCAGCGGGCCATGGCGATCAGCCGTGATATGGTCGGCAGCATACAGCGCGTGCTGGTGGAACGGCCATCGAAGAAAGATGCCCGTCAGCTGGCGGGCCGTACCGAGAACATGCGCTGGGTGAATTTCGATGGCCCGGCCTCACTGATCGGCGGTTTCGCCGATGTGCTGATCACCGAAGCGCTGCCGAACTCGCTGCGCGGGCGCCTCGCCGATCGTTCGCGCGCGGCCTGAACGGGATTTGATTTGACCGCGCAGACCACCACTCTCGAATTCGAGCTCAAGCCTGCCGACAATTCGCGTCTGGCCAACCTGTGTGGTCAGTTCGACCAAAACATGCGGCAGCTGGAAGAGCGGCTGGGCGTCACCATCGGCAGTCGTGGCAACCATTTCCATATAAGCGGTCCGGCGGACCGGGTGGAACGGGTGGCCGATATTCTGGGTGAGCTCTATCGACAGGCAGAGGCGGAGGAGATCAGTCCCGAGCGGGTGCACATGGCGGTGCAGGAGTCGGGCATGGAGCCGGATCAGGACACCGCCGCCGATGACATGTTCTTTGAGACGCCGCGGCGCCGGGTGCACGCCCGCGGCGGCAACCAGCGCGACTATTTGCGCAACATCCGCCAGCAGGATCTGATCTTCGGCATCGGTCCGGCCGGCACCGGCAAGACCTATCTGGCCGTCGCGGGCGCGGTCGAGGCGCTGGACACGGATCGGGTC
>JBATKC010000259.1:0-1563 GCA_049669065.1 Gammaproteobacteria bacterium | reverse complement strand
TCGCCGACGAGCTCGGATCCGGCGAGCTGGGCACGACCTTCGGCGGTGGTCCGCTGGCCTGTGCCGCGATCGAAGCGGTGATCGCAACCATCCGCGAAACCCATCTGCTGGAAAACGTGCGGCGACTCTCGGCGCGGCTGCGCGAGGAATGTGTCACCGGTCCGGTCACGTCGGTCCAGGGTGGTGGCTTCCTGCTCGGCCTGCGCACGAGCAGACCGGCCGCCGGGATCCGTGACGCGCTGTTGGAGCGCGACATCCTGACCGGTACCAGTGCCGATCCCTGTGTCCTCAGACTATTGCCCCCCCTGGTGCTCGAGGACAGCCATGTTGACCAGCTCGTAGATGCACTGACGGAGATCCAGCCTTGAACAACTTTCTCGATCTCGCCGACCTCAGCCGCGACCAGATCCGCTCGTTGCTGGCCCTGGCCACGGGCTTGGAACGCAGCCCACAACCGCAAGCGCTGGCCGGCCGTGTGCTGGGCCTGGTGTTTATGAATCCGTCGCTGCGCACGCTGGCTTCTTTCCAGGCCGGTATGTCGCGTCTGGGCGGCAACAGCTTCGTCATCTCGACCGGCTCCAGCTGGGAGCTGGAATACCGCGACGGCGTACCGATGACCGGCGCGGCCGCCGAGCATATCCGTGAGGCGATTCCGGTTTTGGGCACCTACGCAGACGTACTCGGAGTACGCGCCTTCGCCAAGGGACGAACGCTTGCGGAAGATCTGTCCGAGCCGGTCTTCCAGGCCTTGTCCGAGCTCTGCCCGGTGCCGCTTATCAACATGGAGTCGGCGACCAATCACCCCTGCCAGGCACTGGGCGACTGGAAGACCCTCGACGATCTGGAAGTGCCTGCGACGGGTGGCAAGTTCGTGTTGTCCTGGGCCAACCATCCCAAGGCCCTGCCGCTGGCAGTGCCCTCCGCCGTGGTGCACATGGCTGCGCTGCGCGGGATGGATGTGACGGTGCTGCGACCCGAGGGTTTTGCGTTGCCGGAGGCGATCATGGCACGGGCGCGACGAGCGGCCGCGACCAGCGGCGGACGGGTCGAGGAGACCGATGATCGACAGGCGGCCATGGCCGGCGCTCAGGTGTTGTACGCAAAATCCTGGGCCTGCACCTCAGCCTATGGCGATGCTGACGAAGACGCTGCACTGCGAGCACGCTATGCCGACTGGACCGTCAAAGAAGACTGGTTCCGGCCCGCGGCTGAAGGCTGTTATTTCATGCATTGCCTGCCGGTGCGGCGGGAAGTGGTGGTGGCCGGCGACGTACTTGAGGGACCGCGCAGCCGCGTCATCCCCCAGGCCCGGAACCGGATGTTTGCGCAGATGGCGGTGCTGCATCGTCTGTTAAGCAGGAGCAATCCGACGTGAAAACCCGGGGAGAACGGGCCATCGTGGTCGCGGCGCTGAAAGACGCCGTGCCCTATATCCGTATGTTCAAACGCAAGGTCTTCGTGATCAAATGCGGCGGCGCCGTATTCGCCGATGAAGAGGCCACCCGCCATCTCGTCGAGCAGGTCGGGCTGCTGCACGAACTCGGGATCCGGGTGGTCCTGGTC
>JBATKC010000258.1:0-10185 GCA_049669065.1 Gammaproteobacteria bacterium | reverse complement strand
GATTTATCTCGAACGGCTGCCAGCGGACGACCGGCTTGCTGGCACCCTCGAGCGAATGCAAGGCACGCTCCAGCCGGCGCTTGGCCAGATAGCACCAGGGCGAGACCAGGTCCGAGACCAGATCGAGGACAAGAACAGGTTTAGCGCTCATAGGCTCCACGGATGACGTTGCTCTCAGGGTTTGACCCACCCGTCTGTCAATGGTGCCGCTGGTCCCGTTTTCAAGCGCCAGGATATTCGCACGACTGTCTAAGTATTCACTGTAAATATAAGTAATAAATATATGTTTTATATGCTTAATATTTTGCTCCATCGTCGAAATTGTCAGCCCGGGTTTTCGCCCGCCAGGCACGCGGGCTATGATCATTCGCCCTCACCCAGCAAGGATGCGCATGTCTGCCCCTGCCCTCGTCAGCCTCACCACCGACTTCGGCAGCGATGACCCGTTTGTCGGCATCATGAAGGGCGTCATCCTGGCCCGCGATACAGCGATCCGGGTGGTCGATCTGTGTCATGGCATACCCGCCGGTGCGGTCGGCATCGGCGGGCTTTGGCTCGGCCTTTGCTGGCGCTGGTTTCCACCCGGCACGGTCCATATTGCGGTGATCGACCCCGGGGTCGGCACCGACCGTCCGCTGCTGTGCCTGTGTGGCGCGGATCATCGCTTCCTGGTCCCGGACAACGGACTGGCTGCGGAAGTGTGCAGACATCTGCCGACCGAGGCGATTTATCAGGTGGACTGGACGGCGCGCCTGGGCCAACCGGTCAGCCATACCTTCCATGGCCGCGACGTGTTTGCGCCGATCGCCGCGGACCTCGCACGAGGCGCGGTGGCCGCGCACGAACTGGGGCCGAAGATCGAGCAATGCAGCGTCGAATCCCCGCTGCCGCTGCCTGAGCGCTGCGAGCAGACGGTGGTGGGTCAGATCTTGCTCGCTGACCATTTCGGCAACCTGATGACCAATATCCCCGCCGACGCGTTGCCAGGCGGGACCACCACCTCGATCCACGCGGGCGGCGCAGCATTCGGCCTGGTCCGCACCTACGCCGAGGCTGTACCCGGACAGCCCGTCGGCCTGATCAATTCCTTCGGGCTGCTCGAGATCGCCTGCCGCAATGGTCATGCGGCCCGCTTGCTGGGGCTGGGCGCCGGAGCGCCGGTGCGGGTCGGGCCGGATTGACCCGCGTCAAGACAACAGGCGTTGCAGCGGTGCTATCCTTAGCCATCTCATGACCCTTCGCGGGCTATACCTTTAAACCTCAACAACAAAGGCCCGAAACGTGACCGATAGCAGCACCGCCAAAATCAGAAATATCGCCTTCGTCGGCCCCGCCGGCACCGGCAAGACCACACTCGCCGAACGCCTGTTGGCCAAGGCCGGCACGATCAATACCGCCGGCTCCGTGGATCGCGGCACCACGGTCTCCGACTACGACCCCCAGGAGAAAGAACTGCAGCACTCTCTGGACACGACGGTGTGCCATTTTGACCGCGGCGACACCCGCATCAACATCATCGATACACCCGGCTACCCGGACTTCATCGCACGCTCGATCAGCGTGCTGCCCGCGGTCGAGACCGCGGCTCTGGTGCTGAGCGCACAGACCGGAATCGAGACCGGTATCCGTCGGCTGATGAAGGCGGCACGGAACAGCAGGCTGTGCCGGATGATTATCGTCAACAAGATAGACGTGGAACCGGCCAAACTCGGGACCTTGTTGAGTGAAATCCAGGACGTGTTCGGGCGCCGCTGCCTGCCCCTGAACCTGCCTGCCGATGCAGGATCAAAAGTGCTGGACTGTTACTTCGCGCCGGAAGGCGGCGACACCGATTTTTCCTCGGTGGATGCGGCCCATGAGCACATCATCGATCAGGTGGTGGAAGTCGATGAGGCCTTGATGGAGGCTTATCTGGAGTCGGGTCAGGAATTGCAGCCCGGCCAGTTGCACGACGCCTTCGAGAAGGCCCTGCGCGAAGGGCATCTGATGCCTGTCTGCTTTGTGTCCGCGGAGACCGGCGCCGGTCTCGATGCGCTCCTCGACACGCTGGTCAAGCTGATGCCCAACCCGGCCGAGGGTAATCCGCCACCGTTCTTCAAGGGCGAGGGAGATGACGCTACCGCGGTGGAGATCAAACCCGATCCGTCGCAGCACGTGGTCGCCCACGTGTTCAAAGTCATGGTCGATCCCTATGTGGGCAGGATGAGCATCTTCCGTATCCATCAGGGCACGGTGAAGACTGGCACGCAACTGTTCGTCGGCGACGCGCGCAAACCGTTCCGGGTCGCGCATCTGTACGAACTGCAGGGCAAGGATCTCAAGGAAATACCGTCCGCCGGGCCGGGCGGGATCTGTGCGGTGACCAAGATCGACGAGATCACCTATGACGATGTGCTGCACGACTCCCACGACGAAGACAATTATCATCACCGCCCAGCCGGGTTCCCGCCGCCGATGATGGGTCTGGCGGTCGAGCCGGCGCGGCGTGGCGACGAGCAGAAGCTCGGCGATGCGCTAAACAAGCTGGCGGCCGAGGACCCGGGCCTGCGGATCGAGCACCGGGTGATGACCAATGAGACGGTGTTGTTGGGCATGGGCGATCTGCATCTGCGCATGACGCTAGAGCGCATGAAGGAGCGCTACAACGTCAAAGTCAGGACCCACCCGCCGAGCATCTCTTACACCGAGACCATCACCGGGGCCGCCGAGGGACATTACCGCCACAAGAAGCAGACCGGCGGTGCCGGCCAGTTTGGCGAAGTGTTCCTGCGCGTAGAGAAGTTGACGCGCGGCCAGGGTTTCGAGTTCGTCAACAAAGTGGTCGGCGGCGCCATCCCTGGCCAGTTCATACCGGCGGTGGAGAAAGGCGTACGCCAGGCGTTGACCCAGGGCGCGGTCGCCGGTTATCCGATCGAAGACATCCGCGTGACCGTGCATGACGGCAAGCACCATCCGGTGGATTCGAAAGAAGTGGCGTTTGTGACCGCGGGCAAGAAAGCGTTCCTGGACGCGGTGGCCAAAGCCCGCCCCATCGTGCTGGAGCCGATCGTCGAGATCGACGTTACCATCCCGTCGGACGCGGTGGGCAACGTGACCGGAGACCTGTCTTCGCGCCGTGGCCGCATCCTCGGCAACACGACACTCGGCGCGGATCGGGTCGTGATCCACGGCGAGGCGCCGCTATCGGAACTGCAGGAGTACCAGAACCAGCTCAAATCCATAACCGGCGGTGCCGGCATGTTCTCGATGTCTTTGAGTCGTTATGAGCCGGTGCCGCCAAGAGTCCAGCAGGATCTGGCATCCCAGTTCAAGCGCGGCGACGAAGACTGAGCGCAGAGCGCCTAGTACTCCCACCATGCGTTGCGCCACCAGGCGATAAACTCGTCGAGATCCACATAGCCATCGCTGTTGGTGTCGGTCATCGAGAACCCTTCCGCGGCCTGGCTGACCGAGGCGTCGGGATTGACGGTGTTGAGCAAGGCCAGGAATTCATCAAAATCGATAAGGCCGTTGCCGTCCTTGTCGAAGAAGCCAAAGGTCTCGCGGATTTCGTCGAGCTTCTGCTCAAGTTCTTTGTCCATTGGAAGCGCTCCCGGGTAAATGCTCTTCGCCGGCGGATATTAACGTGGTGAAGGCTATCATGCCCGCCCCGGGGACCGGCAGCCGGCGCTTGATCTGGATCAATGCTCGCAGACAGGACCTTTGACCCAGATCAATGTGCGTCCGGATATCCGTGCGATGATCCGGTCGTAATACGCTGTGCGCCTATCGACGCCCGTTCCCCATCGACACTGTCCCCGTCCCGCGTCAATGGCACTCTGATCCCCCGCCAGGGTCCAATTTCGCTCCGGTTTTGGATAAGCTGTCGTTGCAGCCGCCGATTCGGATACATGCCCGCCACCGGCCGCGCCAGGAAATCGCATTGAATCATCGTGTCACACTCCTCCTGCTCATCCTGATGATGACGGGATGCACGACCTCCACCGTTGAAAGTGACTTCCCGATCCCGGTGGTCGACAAGCTGCCTTTGCGTGTGGCAGTCCATTACGACGAGACGTTCAGCAACTACACCTACCGCGAAGAGTCGGCCGGCGAACCGTCCTGGGTGATCATGCTCGGCTCCGCCAATGTCGCCATGTTCCGGCGCGTCTTCAAGGGCATGTTTGACGAGACCGTCGAGCTGCCCGAGATCGTGCCGCTGAAGTTCCCGGTGGAGAATGTAGACGCCGTGCTGGTACCAGCGGTCGAATCATTTGAACTGCGCGTTCCGCAACAGCCACCGGTCACGCCTGAAGGTATGCCGCGCGGACTCGAGGGTGTCAGCGAGGCCACGGACTACTTTACCGTGTGGATCACCTACCGGATGACCATGTACGATAGCCAGGGGCGGGAGATCGCCTCCTGGCCGGTCCGCGCCTACGGTCAGACGCCCAGCGGTATCATGGATATGTTCGGGCCGGACGAGGCGCTGGCGCGGACGACGACGGTCGCGATGCGTGATGCCGGCGCATATCTGTCGATATATTTCGAGGATGAGCCGCGCATCCGGGAATGGTTGCGCGAGAGCGGCTGGAACAACCGGAGCCAACCGCACAGACGTGGAGGCGCGATGCGCGCACGATGAACACACGATCCGCGAAAACTGCTGCGCTAGTGCTGGGTCTTGCCCTGGCCAGCGGCTGCATGAATGCCCGGGTCGAGCAGAGCCGCAGTGCCGCGACCGGGATTGCAGACGGCGAGGCGATCGTCATCCTCGCCCGCGGTCTGCATAACGGCAACGAGACCGAAAGCAAATTTATCGACTGTGTCGACCGGACGCTGGCCGGCGGACAGCCGGCGCTGCGGGTGATCGGCGATGAGACTTTCCGCGATACCTTTTATCCCTGGTTCGAGCCGCGCACGGCACCGAAGGCCGCGAGCGACCTGGGTACCCTGCTGGCCGAAGATGCGCTCGCCACAAAGCTGCGCAAGGAACAGGTCCGCTACCTGGTGTGGATCGAGGGATCTACCGAGGCACTGGACGGTGGTGGCGGCATCAGCTGCGCGGCCGGACCCGGCGCCGCGGGCTGCGTCGGCCTGATGTGGTGGGAGAAGGATTCCAGCTATGAGGCTGCGATCTGGGATCTGAAAAATAGCACCTCGGTGGGTGAAGTCAGGGCCGATGTAAACGGTATGTCCGTGGTGCCGGCCCTGATCGTGCCGGTGCCGATGATCGCACCAACCCAAGGCAAAGCCTGCAAACGCCTCGCCGAACAGCTGCGGTCCTTCCTGGTGGAAGGGGTCAGCTGATCTCGGCACTCTCCTTGTCGAACACCACCGTGGTGCGGAAGTCACTGTCCTCCGGCGGCTGAGCCGGCACCCCGGGCGGGCCGCCCCTGAACACGATCAGGAAGCGACCGACATGGATTTCGTCGCGATCCGCCAGCGTGCGCTGACGGACCGTCTGGCCGTTGACCGTGGTGCCATTGGTGCTGGCCAGATCGACCACCACCCAGGCGGAACCATCGGGCACGATCAATGCGTGGTGGCGGCTCACGGAGGCGTCGCGCAAACAGATGTCATTGAACGAGTGGCGGCCGATAAGCATCTTGTCGCGCCCGAGTGGCACCTCGAGGAAGGTGGCGTTGTCACGCGAGACTTCTAGCCGGCAGTTGTAGCCGAGGGCCTCGCCGCCCGACAACCCCATCCGCGCGGCACACACCCGGACGTCATCCACTGTCGGTGCCGGCGCATGATCCTTCTCCACGTTTTCCAGCACTGCCGTCGCCAATTCGTTGATCCGCGCGGGCACTCCCCCGGTCGCGGCATAGATCGCCATCCCGACCGCCGGTGGCAACAGCGCGGACGGTCGCCCGCAGCCGGCCGCGGCGAGACGGAAATGCAGATAGTCATGGGTTTCACGCGCGCTGAGCGGATCCAGCCGATGTCTCAGACGCAGCCGGTCCAGCAGCGGCTTCAGGCGGCGCGACTCCAGCAGCCGCTCCAGACCCATGTCACCAGTGATGACGATGTTGAGCGGGCTCTCCTTGCCAGCCATCTCAGCCAGCCACAGCAGTTCCTGCGTGACCTCATCGGAAATCGCCCGTGGATCTCCGATCTGCAGCAGTGCCTTGTGGCCGTCATGCGCAACCTGCACCAGGAATACACTGAGCAGGTTCTTCAGTTCGCTGTGTGCCGCCTCGACCATGCCGAAACCGAATGCTTCGAGGACCTTGGCCAGGAACGCGTCACCCTCGGCCGGCGGCTCATTGATCCGCCCCCCGCGCATCGAATTTTCGTTGTCATGCAGATAGAAGTCGACGCATGCGGTCTTGCCGGTGCCCTCGGCGCCGCTCAGCACAAACAGACTGTCGCTGCCCGCGACCGATCGCTCGAGAAAACTCAAGGCAGCCGAATGCTGAAAACCCCGATAAAAGAAACGGGGATCAAAATCCTTGTCGAATGGGGCCACCGACAGCCCCAGTGCCAGGTTATGCATCGTCCCCTCGCCCCGCCCGCTGTTAACTCCCTCAGTGAAGGTGTTTTAATAAATTATTGAATTCACTGCAAGCTTTCCCTGAAATCATTAGCAGAGATGCGGCCTGATATGATCCCGCCGGTGGCCGCTGCCGCGAATCGAGAGGAGTCGAGAAACCATGGCCAATCGTCCTGACAACCCGGTGGCCAAATCGGGGGTGATCAAGTTGTTCCCCACGTATGTGTGGGTGACGCAGCTCAAGCCGGAGGTCTACGAGCCCATCAACGCCCGGATCGAGACCTATCTTCAGGACCTGGACCAGCGTAATCCGGAACTGAGTGCGTCAGGCCAGTGGCAGACCACACAAGATCTGCATCATCAGCCGGCCCTTGGCGGACTGGTAAAACTCGTCGAAGCCAACGCTCGCGGCATCTGTGACTCGCTCACGCTGGTTTACGAGGGTCTGCAGATCACCGGCTGCTGGGCCAATGTCAGCCAGCAGGGATTCCCTCATCGACAGCATATCCACCCCAATAACTACCTCAGCGGCGCCTATTATGTGAGGACCGCGCCGGGCGCAGACAGCATAAGTTTCCACGACCCTCGCCCGCAGGCGACGATGTTGGTGCCCCCCGCCCGCAATCAGGATCTGGCTAATCCGGATCAGGTGTCGCTGGATGTCAGCGACGGCACGCTGGTGATGTTCCCGGCCTGGCTGAACCACTCGGTGGCACCGAACCGCAGCTCGATCACGCGCATCAGCGTCGCCTTCAACCTGATGTTCCCGGAATTCGGCACGAAAATGGCCAGCCCCATGTGGCGCGGTGATGCCGGCAGCAGCCAGACCTGACGATCAGGCTTTGGCGGGAGCTGCTCCCGGCGCGGCGGCGTGCGCCGCCTCCAGACCCTGCCGGGCTGCACGGAATTGCTCCAGCGCGCGCGAAACATACGCCCTCGCCTCATCGACATAACCGTCCGCCGAGGCCGACCAGACGCGGTTGAGATAGCGCTCGCCGGCGGCGAACGCGCTCATGATGTCAGCGTAGACCTGCAGACCGTAGATGTGGGTCAGGCTGTGCCGCGCGTCTGCGAATAGATCCAGATCGTCGCGGAACCGGCGATCGATCTCGAAGCGCAGCTGATAGGGGGGGATGCTTTCCTTGCCGGCGTCGAGCTCTTCCAGTCCTGCGATCACGCGATCGAGACTGGATTCGATATCGGCACGATTGCTGGCCAGGGTCTCATCTGAACGCGCGTGTTGCAGACTGCTCTTCTTGATCAGATAAACACCCACGGCGCCGACCAGCAGACATGGCAAAAACAAGGCCCAGCGGACCTGCTCCGGATCCAGTGCGGTGAGGAACGCTCCGGCCAGAAAGGCGACGGCGGTGAGGATGATTCCGAACATGGTCATGACCGCTTCCTCCTATCCGGCAAACACGGCGCGTACAGCAAAACCCACGCCGACCAGGGCCTCGCCGACGATCAAACCGGCGGCGATCGGGATGCCCGTGTCCTCGCTGTAGTGACGCCCCATGCGGGCGTCGGTCAGCAGCCGCAGCAGCGTGCCGAGACTGTAGGTCAGGACGATATTGAACGGCAGATAAAAACCCAGCCCCACGGTGATACCCAGACCGCCGCTGGCGGCGCTCAACAGCGCGCCCAGGCCGGCGCCGGCGAGATATTTCTGCACCGGGACATCGCCACCGAGGATGCCGTTGATCATGCTGGCCAGCGCCTGACCCTGGGGCGCCGGCAGTTTCTCGCTGCCGAGACCATAGGCTTCGTGCAGCACGTAGATGACGCTGATGATCAGGATCGGTCCGAGCCAGGCACCGAAGAACTGACCCGCCTGCTGCATCCTCGGCGTGGCCCCGACCAGGTATCCGGTCTTGAGATCCAGCATCAGGTCGGTGGCCTGGGACATCGCCACGCAGACCGCCGCGCCGACCATCACCGCGGCAATGATCGCCTCACTGCGATCCAGACCGTTGGTGATAATGATCAACAGCGTCACCGCGATCAGCGTCATCCCACTCAGGGGTGACCAGTTGGTGCGTCCGATGCACTCGGACAGGATCACGCCGGCGATCCAGATCCATGCGGTGCCGAGCAGCGCCATGGCGATGCCGCGGCCGATGCCCATGTGTTCGGTAGACAGCGTGGCGATAATCATCAGCACGATAGCCGCGCCGCCGATCGCGAAATAAAGCAGCTTGATCGGCATCTCGTCTTTCGACACCACCGACTCGACCCGGGCCGCGCTCTGCATGCTGCGCACCGCACTGATTATCAGCGGCAGGGCCAGCACGATACCGGTGAGTGCACCACCGATGAGCATGCCGATCCCGACCGGCCGGAACAGGGACAGACGCAGAACTTCCGGATCGGTGACCGCGATCTTGACGCCGTCGTCCAGCGTGACCATCGGCAGCAGGCCGGTGGCCGCGAGCATCGGCGCGATGACCCAGTAGCAGGCGAATCCACCGATGATAAATGCGACACCGCCCTTGCCGGCGATATAGGCGGCACCGATAGTCAGCAGTGATATGTACCAGATACCGTTCATGTATTCCGGCATACCCAGGACCGCGCCCAGGTTCCAGTTATCAAAACCGGTGAGCTGGCTGATCACGTGGATCCCGGCACTGAAAGCGGCGGCGGCCAGCAGCAGCACCGCCTTGCGGATACCCGCGCCCGGTGACTTGAGGATCGTGGCAACGGCGACACCACCGGGATAAGTCAGACGCTCGTAGTCGATCATCTGTTTGCGCAACGGGATGATAAAAGCGATGCCGAGGAACGCGCCGGCGATACAGCCGAAGGTCATCACGTAGGGGTTGAAGCCGGTCTCGCCGAGGATAAACAGCGCCGGCACCGAGAACATCATCCCCGAGGATGCACCATTGACCGCGCTGGCCACGGTCTGGGCGACGTTGTTCTCGACAATGCTGTAGCGCCTCATCACCCCGCGCAGGATGCCGAAGCCGAGGATCGCCGCGAGCTCGGAGCCCTCGATGGAGAAGCCGAGGATCAACGCCGCATAGCCGATGCTGACAGAGATCAACGCGCCCAGCAGCCAACCCACCGAGACGCTCGCCCAGGTCAGTTCGGGATACGGTCCGTGCCGGACGATGCCGGCGCCTGCGTCGGTCGCTGCCACTCTAATCCCCCTGGAAGATCCGCCGGCAGGAGATCGCCGGGGATAGCCTTGTTTATTATTGACGGCGCATAGCAGTAGCATATTTACATGCCGATGGAAAACGCCGCATGCCGGACGAGCCCTCGGTCATGGGCCCCGGCGACCTGTCTTCTGACCCTGTTGGTGGCGCTCGGACTCAGCGCCTGCGCCACCCAACCGGGTGGCCCAAACGTATTCCCGGATCACCTGGAACGGCTGCCGGTCGGGGCCCGGGTCGAGGTGAAGACACGGCAGGGCCAGCAATTGAAGCTGCGGGTCACCACAGCCATGCCCACCGGGATCCGCGGCGTTGACCGCCACTACCGCAGTTACGCACTCGCGGTTGACGACATCGAGTCGCTCGAGGTGATGCGCCAGAACGACTGGGTTGTGGCACTGGCATTTTTCGCGGTCGTATTCGTCACCGGCTTTTGAGCGGATGCCACGGATTCCGGACAGGCGTCTCGGGAGATGCGTAGAATCTGCGACAGCCCTGATCCTTGGCTCAGCAAGACAGGAATTTCAGGCCCGAAACTATCTATATAAG
>JBATKC010000257.1:0-2490 GCA_049669065.1 Gammaproteobacteria bacterium | reverse complement strand
GCCAGCACCCGAAGGGCCTTGCCGGCCCAGCGCTCATTCTCCCGCACGAGCTCGCTGCGCATGGCGTCGGTGAGCACCCGGCGCCGGCCGTTGATCATGATCCACCGGCACAGGGGCAGGATTTCGGCCGGGCTGCCCTTGACCGCGGCCAGCCGCCGCTTTCCCGCCCGATGGATCGTGACCATGTAGTGCCGCTGCTCGGAGCGATAACGGATCTTCAGCAACGGGAACCGGCGGCGTAAGGCTTCGATATCGAGACCGGCCGCCGCGCTCAGCTCCAGCAAGGCGTTTTCAGTGGGCGTGCCCACGAGGCCCTCGCCATCATCGTCCGGGCGGGATTCGTTGCACAAGACCAGCATCTCCAGCAGCCGGCGCTTACTGGCGGATCCGACCGGATCGACGGTCTGGTCATCCCGGACCCAGCTCCTTGTTCTGATTTCATGCCGCCCGCGGTCCACGTGGACCGACGTCACCTGCATGCGGTTCTCGGTCAGGGTCCCGGTCTTGTCGAGACAGAACACCTGGACGGCACCCAGTGCCTCGACCGCCCCGAGCTGCCGCACCGCCACGTTGCGCCGGCTCATCTCCCGGATACCCAGGGCCAGGGTCGTGGTGGCAACGGTGGGCAGGCCCTCCGGGACCGCCGCAACACCCAGCGAGATGGATGACTTGATCATCTCCAGCGCGCTGCGCCCGCGCACCAGGCCCACCGTGAACACCGCCGCGCAGGCGGCCGCGGAGAGTAACGCAAGCTGGCCACCCATCTGTCCGAGCTGACGCTGCATCGGTGTTTCGGGCGTTTCCACCCGTCCCGCCGCGATCTGGATGCGGCCGAGCTCGCTGTGGGGACCGGTGGCGACCGCCATGGCAAGACCACTGCCACCCGTGATTGTGGTGCCGCAATAGACCATGTTGTCGCGATCCGCCAGGGGCGTGTCCGCCGGCAGCACGGTCTTCGCACGTTTGGTCACCGGCATGCTCTCGCCGGTCAGGGCCGATTCATCCACGCTGAGACGATGACTCTTCATCACCCGCGCGTCGGCCGGAACATGAGTCCCGGGCAGCAGCGGCAACAGGTCGCCGGGAACCAGCTCGGCCATCGGTATCTGGCAATCAGCCCCGGCCCGGCGGACCCGTACCTCGCCCGGACTTCCGCTGGCGAGCGCGGCGATGGTCTGCTCCGATTTGCGTTCGGTGCCGTAGCCGATCACTGCATTGGTCAGCACCACGGCGCCGATGGCGACTGCGTCCACGATGCCGCCGGTCGCCAGGGCGATCCCACCCGACGCGGCCAGCAGGCCTACCGGCAAGGTCGTGAATTGGCGCACCCATATTTCGAGCGCCGAGGGCGGCAGCAGCTCCGGCAGCAGATTGGGGCCGTATCGATCCAGACGTTCGGCCACCTCGGCTGCACTCAGACCGTCTTTCCCGTCAGCCGCCAGGCGCTCAAGTAGCGACGAATGATCCATGGCGTGCCACGCCAGGCCGGGTTGCGGGCGCGCCGATCCGGTCCGGCTGCGCGGAGCCAGCCGGGTCAGGTCATCGAGCCAGCGGACGACGCCGGCTTGGGGAGTGATCCCGGCCGACCGTCGATCGGCGGTGGCCCCGTCAGTATCCACCGGGCGCTCGAAAGCCTGGCTCAGGCTGACCGAAACCCGTTCCTGGAGCGTCTCGACCGGCTCCTCGGCCGCGTAATCGATCAGCAGGGTCCCGGTTGCCGGGTTAGCCCTGACCCGACGGACGCCAGGCAGGGATCTGAGCGCCACGACCGCATGTTGCGCCCGACCGTTGGCATTGCCGAGAGCCTGCAGGCGGAACCTGGCACGCCCCGGCACGGCGCTGTGGACGAGGCGCAGCGACCAGGCGGGTGAGTGGCCGGCAGATAAGGCCATGGCGGGAAGATCTCAGTGCAGGGCTTGATCCGACGGAGTTCGCGACGTCTCCGGATAACGCGACCAGGCTCCCTGACGGCGCACCAGTTCGAACGCAATCCAGAGCAATGACAGCGCCGGCACCATGACCTGTCCGCGGGCCACCTGAAGGATGGCCAGGGCCACCAGGATGGCCACCAGGCTCGGCGTGGCGCGGCTGGCGTCGAGAAGATCCGTCAAGCGCGCGGATGATGTCGGCCGATCCGGGCGCGTGCCGGGCTTCCTGATCAACGTGAACCAGCCATGCTCCCGGGCGAGGCGCGCGAGATCCCGGGGGCGCAGCCCGGTGTCTTCGACCAGGAGGCTGGCAGTTCCCGGTGAGACGGAAACCTCGGCTCCGGGCGCCTGTTCCAGCAGCGCCTCGCGCAGACTGTGAAAGTAGGGATCGTCGCCCCGCATGGCGGGCAGCCGCAGACGCATCCGTCCCGGTATGGCGTGGACCAGCCGCGCCTCAGGAAGCACCGCTGGTTTCCTCGGCCCGATCCCGTTCGGAAGCCGGCTCGGCGTCCACGAAGCCCGGATCCGCCCTGGCTTCGTCCAGATCGGCCCGGCTCTCGGC
>JBATKC010000256.1:0-1812 GCA_049669065.1 Gammaproteobacteria bacterium | reverse complement strand
GACTCGGGTCAACCTGTCCCTGACCGAGGAACGCTGGCCCGGAATCGCGTTCCGCGCTACCCGTGAGCAGCTTGCCGCCTAGCGGCTGCGGCGGGTCCCGGTGCTCCGGTATAGTGGGCGCGGCCGCGGCTGATTGCCGCAAACATCACGAGCGGTAATCATGAAAAGAGTTCTGCTTAGCAAGCCGGTTTTGTCCTGGGCGTTGTACGACTGGGCAAATTCCGCCTTCGCTACCACGGTGATGGCGGGCTTCTTCCCTGTTTTTTACAGCGCCCTCAGCAGCGACATCAGCGCCAAGGACTCACAATTCTGGTTCAACATGACGCTGGCTGGCTCCAGTGTGCTGGTCGCGATCTCGGCGCCGCTGCTCGGCGCCATCGCCGACCGCGGCGGCAATCGCAAGCGGTTCCTGGTCACCTTCGCGATGCTGGGCGTGGTCATGTCCGCGGGCCTGGCCTGGGTGCATGCCGGTCAGTGGTGGGTGGGCCTGCTGCTTTACGGGCTCGGCACCATCGGCTTCTCCGGGGCCAACGTGTTCTACGATTCCATGATCGTCGATGTCTCCGACGAAGAGGACTTTGATCTGGTATCGGCCTTCGGCTACGCCATGGGCTATGTCGGTGGCGGGCTGCTGTTCGCGATCAATGTGCTGATGGCGCAAAAGCCGGAGATGTTCGGTCTGGCAGATGCCGGCGCCGCGGTCAAAGCCTCTTTTATCAGCGTGGCGGTGTGGTGGGGTCTGTTCACCTTGCCGCTGCTGTTCGGCGTCAGTGAGACACCGACCAAGAACAAGGCGAGCCGCTTGCAGGCGGTACGCGAGGGGCTGGCTCAGTTGATGGGCACATTTCGCGAGATCCGGCAGCTCCGCGTGCTGCTGGTATTTCTGGTCGGCTACTGGCTGTATATCGACGGCGTCAATACAGTCATCAAGACCGCCGTGTTTTTCGGCGACCGGGTCCTCGGCCTGGACCAGGGGAGTCTCGTGCTGGCGTTGTTACTGACTCAATTCGTCGCCTTTCCGGCAGCGCTCGGATTCGGCTGGCTGGGCAAGCGCATCGGACCAAGACCAGGCATCCTGATCGGGCTGGCAGTTTATATCGCCGCGCTGTTCTATGCGTGGCACTGGCTCAAAGACAGCGGCGACTTCTACAATCTCGCCATCGCGATAGGCATGGTTCAAGGGGGTGTGCAGAGTCTCAGCCGGTCGCTGTACGCACGGCTGATACCGAAGTCAAAGACCGCGGAATTCTTCGGCTTCTTCAACATGGTCGGCAAGTTTGCGGCGATACTCGGCCCGTTGTTGATGGCGCTGGTCGTGGTCCTCGGCGCCAGCGAGAGAGACAGCATCCTCGCGCTGACCCTGTTGTTCGTGGTGGGCGGCTTGTTGCTGTGGCGGGTCGACGTGGCGGCGGGCAGCCGCGCGGCGGCCGAGATGGACCGGGCCTAAGGCCGGAATCCCCGCAACAGACGCTGCATCTTTAGCAATTCCGCGTCGCTGGCGCCCGCTTCATACCGCAGACGGACATAGCTGCGGGTGATCGAGCGGATGGCCCCGGCGTAGGCCGGTAGCGCGCGCTCGGCCCGATCAGCCAGCACCAGCGGTCCTTCCCACGGCGCTCGTTTGACGCCGCGTCGCGCGAGCCGCTCCAGATAGCGGAGATACAGACGCTGGACCTGATCGCGGCGGGGCGGGCGGTAACGCCAGGCCGTCCAGGCCGCGACCCCGGCCAGCAGTGCGATGATGCTCACGCCCAGGACCGCCGCCAGCGAGCGCCAGTCCGGATTGCCGACCCCCAGAGATCGCAGCAGGGC
>JBATKC010000255.1:0-14670 GCA_049669065.1 Gammaproteobacteria bacterium | reverse complement strand
TCGTTGACATTGGTACTGGCTCTGCGGCCTTTCCACTTCATCGCGCCACCCCCCGTAGCATCCGGGGGACAGTGTACTCAATTCCCGATTGCGCTTCGATATGGCGCCGGTACCTACACTACGGGTCCCACGAGGGCCGAATAACCGTGGGAGAGCTGATCAGCCCTGTGCCCGGAGAGGCCCTTACGAAACCTTCTGCTGTCCCGTCTGCACCGACCACAACGCCGCATAGATGCCGTCGCGCCCGAGCAACTCCGCGTGCGTTCCGCTCTCGACGATGCGTCCCTGGTCCATCACATGGATCCGATCGGCATTCACAATCGTCGACAGCCGATGCGCGATGACCAGTGTGGTGCAGGTGTGTGAAATTCGCTCCAGCGAGCGCTGGATCGCGGCCTCGGTGTCGTTGTCCACTGCCGAGGTCGCCTCGTCGAGGATCAGGATCGGCGGGTGCTTCAGCAGCGCGCGGGCGATCGACAAGCGCTGGCGCTGGCCGCCGGAAAGCTTCTGGCCGCGCTCGCCGACGACGGTGTCGTAGCCTTGCGGCAGACGCTCAATAAACTCGGTCGCTTCCGCCGACTCCGCGACGGCTTTGATACGCTCCAGCGTGGCATCGGGGCTGCCGTAGGCGATGTTCTCGGCGATCGTACCCTGGAACAGGAAGACGTCCTGGCTGACCAGCCCGATCTTGCGGCGCAGGCTGTCGAGACTGACCTCGTCGATCGGCTGAGCGTCGATCAGGATCCTGCCGGAGTCCGGCTGATAAAAACGCAACAGGAGTTTTATCAGCGTGCTCTTGCCGGAGCCGGTCTGGCCGACAAACGCGATCGTGCTGCCGGCCTCGACAGTCAGGGTAATGTCATGCAGCACGCGCTCACCGGTCGCATAGGCGAAATCGATATGCTCAAAGTCGATCCGGCCGCGGATCTGATCCAGCCCCTTGACCCCGTCGGCATCGCGGATCCTGACCGGTGTCTCGATCAGATCGAGGATGCGTCGCGACGAGGCCATCGCGCGCTCGTAGAGATCCACCGTCTCGGCGATCCGGGTCAGCGGCCACAGCAGACGCTGGGTCAGAAACACCAGCACGCCGTAAGCGCCCACGTTGAGCCTGCCTTCGAGCGTCATCCAGCCGCCGAGCAAAAACGTGGCGACAAAGCCGGCCAGGATCGCCATGCGGATGATCGGGATAAATGCGGAGCTGATCGCGATCGCCTTGCGGTTGGCTTCGACATAGGACGCACTGTCCTGGCGGATCCGCTCCGCCTCGAAGCGCTCGGTAGCAAAACTCTTGATCGTGGTGATGCCCGAGACGTTGGCGGATAGCCGCGAGCCGAGACTGCCGACACGCTCGCGGACGTCGGCGTAAAGCGGTTGGGCGCGGCGCTGGAAATAGAATGCGCCGATGACGATTACAGGTATCGGTGTAAACGCGATTGCGGCGATCGTCGGCGAGATCACAAAGAACACCGCGCCGACCGCTATCACGGTGGTGACCACCTGGATCAGATCGTTGGCGCCGCCGTTGAGGAAGCGCTCCAGCTGGTTGACGTCGTCATTGAGGATGGTGACGAGGTTACCGGTGCTGCGATCCTCGAAATAGGCCAGGTCGAGCCTCTGCACATGTTCATAGGCGTCCAGACGCATCGCGTGCTGCAGGTCCTGCGCCAGGTTGCGCCACGAGATCAGCAGCAGATACTCGAACAGCGATTCGGAAATCCAGACGATCAGCGTCAATCCGCCGAGCAGACCCAGCTGCCATTTCGGGTCCGCGATCCCGAGCGCGGCCACGAACGAGTCCTGCTGCCGGACCACGACATCGATCGCGATGCCGATCAGGATCTCCGGCATCACGTCGAACAGCTTGTTCATGATCGAATAGAAGGTCGCGAACACGATCCGCCGCCGGAAGCCGCGCGCATATCGCAGCAGACGGAGCAGGGCGGCGAAGGAAGTCTGTGCGGGCGTGGTCATCGGAGAATGATAAGCGTCAGAGACATATTTTCCACAGATTTCGAAGGAAACGGCGGAATAGCACCAGCGAGCTGCATTATTCCGAAACTCTGGCAATCGATCACAGGCCCGGTCGCTGACATCGCTTAGGTTACATCACTGGCTGTGTTAGCCTCGGTGGGCGCGGGGCAGCACAAGATCTGCGGCTGGCGGTGCGGGGGGATCAGATGGCCTACGACGTTTTCGTTTCCTATTCCCACGAGGACAAACTGACCGCGGATGCGATCTGCGGCACGCTCGAGGGTCAGGGTATCCGCTGCTGGATTGCACCCCGGGACATCAACCCGGGCCAGGAGTGGGGCCAGGCGATCATCCAGGCGATCAGCGGCGCGCGGATCATGGTGGTGGTGTTCTCCCATCATTCGAATGAATCGCGGCAGGTCATGCGCGAAGTGGAACGCGCGGTGCACGGCGGTCTGGCGGTGTTGCCATTCCGGATCGAAGATATAAAGCCATCGGGTTCGATGGAGTACTTCCTCAGCTCCATGCACTGGCTGGACGCGTTGACCGAGGATCGGGAGGCACACATCCTCCGCTTGGCGAGCAGCGTGAGCGCGATCCTGGACGGCGACAGCGATTCTGGTGCGGACCGACCGAAAGGTGTCGAGTCTACTTCGACACAGCAAACTGCGGCGAAGCCCACCGCGGCTTCGCCGCGGTCATCCGGCCGATTCGGAGCTATCGCGGTCGTGGTCGCGGCAGTCGCCGCGGCGCTTCTGTACTTCGGTCTGCGCGATGCCCGGGATCAAGATCCGGTCACCGTCACCGATAGCGCGGGGCCAGCGGTCGAGACCACCGAAACCCTGAGCAACAGCCCGGCCGCGACCGGAGAGCAGAGCGAGCAGGAAGACGCAGGGGATATGCAGCCGGGGGATATGCCGGCCGCCGGCTCGCCGGATTCAGATGCGGGTATCGTGGCCGGGATCGAAATCACCGATGCTGAGCCGGTTACCGGGCCGGTCCCCGAGACATCGCCCGATGCGCCGGTGCCGGCTCCCGCAGCGGTGCCTGTGGCGTCCGTCGCAAAGCCGATGCCGGCGGAGCCGGTCGAGCGTTTCGTCGCGCCCCCGCCCAACTCTGTGGTGGCAGATACACCCGGCGATTACGAGTATGCCTACGTGATCCAGACCGCGGTGGAGGGCGAGCTGGCCGGTCATGAGCTCATACTCATCGATCCGGCCGCGGCCCGATATGGCGGTGCCCAGCCGACCGCCCGTTTCCGTGTGGCGACCACGGTGCGGGTGATCGATTCTCGTCAGCTCGAGTTTTACGGCCGGACCCAGACCCAGTACACGGTAGCGCTGACGCTGCGGACCACGGATCTGACCAACGGTGCGAGCGTCTTCGGGCCGATCACCGAGACCGTCCAGTACACGTCGATCAATGCAGAACAAAACCTGAAGCAGGCCGCAAGCGAATTGGCTCGCCGTGCCGCCGAGGACCTGAATAGATAAATACGGGTCAGAGACGTCTTGAGCTCGTCTCTGACCCCGGTCACTCAGCTAACCGTTTTGCGGATAGACTCCCGCAGCGCCGCTTCGATGGTCGAGGTCGTCTGGATGGCGCCGAGGTCGATGCCCAGTTCAGCGACCGTCTGTGCGATGGCCGGCGAGATGCCGGAGATGATCGTTCGGCAACCCATCAGGACGGCGGCCCTGGCGATCTTGATCAGGTGATTCGCCACCGCGGTGTCGACCACCGCGACGCCGCCGATATCCAGCAGCAATGTGCTGGCGCGGGTGTCGGCGATGCTGGACAGAGCCTTATTCATGATATCGACCGAACGCTTGGAATCGACAATGCCGACGATCGGCGCGAACAACACCCCGTCCCAGATCTTGGTCACCGGCGTGGACATCTCCAGCAGGGCCAGGCTGCGTTTCTGCACCTCGGTGGTGATGTCGGACGCGAACTTGACGACCTTGAGCGGCTTGCCCTCCAGGTCCAGGATCGGATTGTAAGAGGCCTGGAGCCAGACCTCGGCGCCGTCCTTGCTGATCCGTTTGAACTCGTCGGCCACATATTCGCCCCGCCCCAGCTTCTGCCAGAAACGGGCATAGCCCGCGGATTCCGCATAACCGGGTTCGCAGAAGATCCGATGATGTTTGCCGACAATTTCGGCGAGGGTGTAGCCGAAGATACGCAGGAAGTTCTTGTTCGCGGTGATCACGGTACCGTCGAGCTCGAACTCGATCACTGCCTGGGCCCGATCGATGGCACGGGCCAGGCCCTCGTACTCGGCGATCTGTAGTTTTGACTCGGTGACGTCGCTAGCGAACTTCACCACCCTGATCGGTTTGCCGTCATCGTCGAACACCGGGTTGTAGGAAGCCTGCAGCCAGATCTTCTTGCCGTCCTTGCCCAGCCGCTTGAATTCCGCGCACTGGAATTCGCCGGCCTTGAGCCTGGCCCAGAGCGCGTTGTAGTCGTCGGACTCGGCATAAGCGGGGTCGCAGAACATCCGGTGATGTCGACCAACGATCTCCCCGAGCTTGTATCCGAACAGGTCGAGGAAATTCTGGTTGGCCGACAACACGGTGCCTTCGAGGTCGAACTCGATGATCGCCTGTACCCGATCGAGCGCCTGATAGATCGCCGTGAGGTCGGCAGACGCGATCGCCGGTTTCTGAGCTGCATTCATGATCTGTGCTCCGTGAGCCTGGTATTTGTTGCGGCGCAGACCGCGTTTGACGATGGATCAGACTATCAAAGAGCAGCATCCCGTGACAGCTCGGCAGTGTGTTTGTCCTTGTACGCCTGGCTTTTTTTCCTGCGCGTGGGGCCATCAGCATGCTGTATCATTGACCGCCCGCTACCGAAAGAGACGCCCATGTGGTTCAAGCAGGCGATATGCCCTGTCCCTCCAGCCGAGTTGTCTGGCTCGCGGGCGGAGCGCTCCGCTCCCGGCACGGCGCTGGCGCATCTCGATCCTATCGTGACGCTCCGTTTGGCTTGCCGGGCCGATGACCCGCGCCGAATCGTGGTAGCGCCCTGAGGCGGGCCTTCAATGTCGAACTATGCCGACACCCCCGGGGTGGCGATGCAGGTCAGCCGCGAGATCGTGGTCGCCTCGATCCAGGTGGATCTGGACGACGACGTCCTGACCCGGTTCCGGGAGGAATTGCTGCGCCGCGTCCAGCAGACCGGGTCGCGCGGTGTGATCCTCGACGTCTCCGGTCTGGAGACCCTGGATTCCGATGAATTCGCTTCCCTGCGCCGGATCATGACGATGATCGCGATCATGGGGGCCAGGACGGTGCTGGCCGGGCTGAGGCCCGGCGTCGTGTCTGCCCTGATCGAGGCGGGCGCCGATACGGATGGCTTGCGTGCTGCGATCGACCTGGATGCGGCTTTCGCGATGCTCCAGCCTGAGCCTGCAACTGAATCTGAGTCGGCGGCAGACGACGAAGTGTCGAATGCAGCGGCGAAAGAGGCTGACGCAGACCCGGACGCGCCGGATGATAGACCATGAGCGCCGAACTACACCGACAGATACGCAGCGAGATGGACGTCCGCCAGGCCATCCTCGAGTCGCGGCTGTACTCACAAAACGCGGGTTTTGGCGACACGCCCAGCCGCTTGATTGCGACCGCGGTCTCCGAGCTGGCGCGCAACATCCTGAAATACGCGGTCAGCGGCGAGCTCACGCTGCGCCGGGTGACCGCGATGGGTCGCCCCGGGATAGAGATCGAGGTCAAGGACGAGGGTCCCGGGATCGCCGACTGCGAGGCGGCGATGAAAGATCACTTCAGTTCCAGCGGCACCCTGGGGCTGGGTCTGCCGGGCGTGAAACGCATGATGGACGAGTTCTCGCTGGAGTCGGGGCCCGGACAGGGCACGCGGGTCACGGCACGCAAATGGATATGACGGTGGACAAGGCCCTGGAATACTCGAGCCGGGTCCGACCCTGTTTTGGCGAGCGCGTCAGCGGCGACACGGTCGTCATCCGGCCGCTCGGGCAGGCGCTGTTCGTCGCCATCGTGGACGTATTGGGCCACGGGCCCGAGGCCCACGAATTGACCCATGTGATCGAGGCCTACCTCGGTCGCTACGGAAACGCCGATGTGTCCGGTGTGATGACACGCCTGCATCAGCACCTGAAGGGTACGCGCGGGGCGGCTGTGGGTCTCTGCGCCTTCGACGAGGCCACCGGGTGTCTCGAGTATGTCGGCGTCGGTAATACCGCCATCCGCCGCTTCGGTAGGTCTGATACTCGGTTGGTGTCGAAGGACGGGGTGGTCGGTCACACAATGCGCTCGGTGCTGCCGCAGACGATGCAGCTCGAGCCCGGGGACCTGGTCGTGCTCCATACCGACGGCGTCAGCAGCCGCTTCACGGCGGAGGATTATCCGGGCGTCCTGGACCAGGCGCCGGAAGAGGTGGCGCGCAACATCGTACAGCGCTATGGCAAGGATCATGACGACGCCGCCTGTATCGCGGTGCGGTACAAGCGATGATCGAACTCGGCCGCATCACTCTGCAGCACCCGGGCTCGGTGTACGACGCGCGTAACAAGATCCGCGGCCTCGCCGCTGCGCTCGGCTACGACCCGATCGAGACGACACGCCTGGCCACTGTGGCCTCTGAGGCGGCACGCAAACTGCATCGCCGATGCGTCGAGCCGTCGATCGCGGTCGCGCTGGCGATGGACTCATCGCCGCCGCAGTTGATCCTCGATTTCGAATGTCGCGGAGAGATCCCGGAGCTCGCCGCTCTGGCCGGGTTCTTCGATAGCCTGCGCCAGCGCGGCGGCTGCGAAAACCTGCAAAGTGTCCGGGCGCTGAAGTCGCTGCCCGGGGCGGCGTTACGGATCACGGATGCCTTCGTCGCCGAGCAGCGCGATCGGATCCAGGCGCGCTCGCGCGAGGAGTTGATCGGGGATATCCAGCAGAAGAACCGTGAACTCGAGCGCCACAGCGCGGAGCTGGAAGTGACCGTGGCTCAGCGCACCGAGGAGTTGAAGCAGGCGATGGAGTCGGCCGAAGCCGCCAGCCAGGCCAAAAGCGGCTTCCTGGCGAACATGAGTCACGAACTGCGCACGCCGATGAATGCGATTATCGGCTACAGCGAGATGCTGATGGAGGACGCGGAGGACGAAGGCAACACGGAGGTGGCCGACGACCTGAAAAAGATCCACGGCGCCGCCACCCATCTGCTGTCGCTGATCAACGACGTGCTCGATCTGGCCAAGATCGAGTCCGGCCGGATGGACCTCTATCTGGAGTGCTTCGAAATCCCGACGATGGTGAAGGACGTGGTCGCGACCATCGACACCCTGGTGAAGAAGAACGGCAACCGGCTAAACGTAGAGATGGACGAATCCATCGGTGCGATGCGGGCCGACGTCACCAAGGTCCGCCAGGGGCTGTTCAACCTCTTGAGCAACGCCGCCAAGTTCACTCACGACGGCAAGATCGGGCTGGTGGTTGCGAGCGAACGGGTCGACGACATGGACTGGATACGCATGTCGGTGTCCGACTCCGGTATCGGGATCCCGCCGGAGAAGATCGACCATGTGTTCGAGGAGTTTTCCCAGGCCGACGAGACCACGACCCGCGACTATGGTGGCACCGGACTGGGTCTGCCGATCAGCCGACGGTTCTGCCAGATGATGGGCGGCGATATTACCGTGGAAAGCGTCGTCGGTGAAGGTTCGACTTTTACCATGCGGTTGCCGCTTGACGTGGAGGCGGCGACCCGGGAAATCGAGGCCGAGGCGCAACCGGCGGTAGTACCAGAACCCGGTGCGGAACCCTTGGTGTTGGTGGTCGATGACGATCCCAATGCGCTCGATCTGCTGGGGCGGACATTACAGGAAGCCGGCATGCGGGTGGTCACCGCCAGCAACGGCCAGGAAGCCGTGAATCTGGCCCGGACCCTCCACCCGGCTGCCATCACCCTGGACGTGCTGATGCCCGGCCGGGACGGGTGGGACGTGCTGCGCGAGCTGAAGGCCGACCCCGTCACCCAGGGAATCCCGGTCATCATGGTAACCATGACCGACGATCGCGGATTGGGCTACGCTCTGGGGGCCACCGAGTTCCTGACCAAGCCGGTCCGGCGTACCCAACTCGTGCAACTGCTGGAACGCTACGCGTCAAATAATGAGGACCGCAGTGCGCTGGTCGTGGACGACAAGCCGGAAAACCGTGAGCTGCTGCGCCGCGCGCTTGAACAGGAAGGCTGGCAAGTAAGCGAGGCCGGTAACGGCAGCGAGGCCCTCGACAAACTGGCCGGGCGCAAGCCGTCGCTGATCCTGCTGGATTTGATGATGCCGGTGATGGACGGCTTCGAATTCGTCGCCGAGATGCACAAGCTGAACCCGTCACCGGACATCCCGATCGTGGTGGTGACCGCCAAGGATCTGGACGATGAGGATCGCAAACGCCTCAACGGAGGCGTGGCGGGTCTGATCGAAAAAAGCGGTCTCGACCGGGAATCGCTGCTGGCGCAACTCCGCGAGCAGGTGGCGGCGGCCCGTTAGCCCGTCAATCTGGACAGGCTGTCCTCGACAGCCTCAGATCCTGATCAACGCACGGTGGCCAGGGGGGAATAGCCCATCCCGTCCGGTTCCCGGCCAGCACGCAGGGTACGCACGATTTCTCCGCTCGCCAGATCGACTTCGGTGATCACGTCGGCGTTGGCATGGGCGACGAAGGCGCGTCCACCAGTATTATCAACGACCACGCCGATCGGTACCGAGCTGTCGCCGAAGCGGTCGCCAAACAGGCGCTCGTCGACATCCATACTCTTGAGATCGAAGGCCACGGTACGGACCTCGTCCAGGCTGTTGGTGTCATAGATCACCAGATCTCCGGCCCGCGCCCGGGTGACGAGGATCTGACCTTTGGCCGTCGCGGCCGCGCGGATCGGAAAACCTGCGGAGGGGATCTCCTTCAGGGTCGCCAGGGTCTCTGCATCGAGTACCGTCAGAGTGTCGGCGCCGCGGTTGGTCACCCAGATCTGAGTCCCCGCGACCGCCACGCCCTCGGCGCCTTCACCGGTCGCGATGTTGTTCACTCGCACACCGTTCTCGAGATCGAGCACGGTCAGCGAGCCCGAGCCGATATTGGTGAGATAGGCGCGCCGTGCTTCGCGATCGAGCGCGACCATATGGGAGATCTCCTGTTCGGTATAGATGGTCTGCACGACCTCACCCGTCTCGACATCGACCACGATCAGGGCCTTGTCGTCTTCGGCCGTCACCGCCACCCGCGTCTCGTCGATCCATTCGATACCGTGGGGACTCTGATAGTCACCAAGCTCGATGGTCTTGACCACCGCGGCGGCCGGGATATCGATCAGCGTCAGGCTGCGGCCGTCCGCGTTTTTTGCGCCGTAGTTGGTCACCAGCGCGAGGCGTCCGTCCGGAGAGATGCCGACTTCATGCGGACCGTCCCCGGTCGGCAAGGTGGCGACGACCCGGCCGCTGGCGAGATCGATCAGCGACGCCGTAGCTTCCGCCTTGTTGGCGACGACGAGGGTTGCGGCTTGCGCGGCAGTGCCGGCCACGATCAGGCCGAGCAGAGCAGGGAACAGCGTGGTCAAACGGAGAGGACGGATACGGGATAGCATGGCGGCTCCGATCAGTGTGGGAGGGACAGTTTATCTGTTTCTTTCGTCGCGTTCGTGCGCCGATGGTTCAATCGGGACGGGCGCTGCGTCGACTAGTCGAGGCGTCTGTCGCGCCCCCGCATGGTCGCCTCGGTGGTCGAATTGACCACGGTCTTCACCATCGCGTACAGACCCCAGAGGATCGCGACCGGGATGACCAGCGTCTGCAACAGGAATACCACGATCAGGCGGACGACATTGTCGACGGTATCGCCGGCATTGCGTTTGAGCGTTTCAAATTGTTCCACCAGGTCGAGGCGCTGAGCGGCACCCTTCATCTGGTCCCAGTACTGTTCCAGCATGCCTTTCTCGGATGGCGTTTCGCCTGTGTCGGGGTCCGGGGGCGAGGACAAGTTCGGCGTCATCGACCGGATCGATGTAGTAGCATCGCTCAGGGCCAGCTCGCTGGCGGTGTAATCCTGCTCGAGGAAAAGGCGGAACACCATGTCGGTTCCCAGACTCGCCAGCGGGATGGCGAAACGGGCCATCAACAGCAGGATAAGCAGCCCGTTCAGCCAGGGCCGGGACGACCGGCGCCGCCAGTACCAGACCGCCCAGATCAGCAGGAGTCCAGTCAGCAGTACCTTGATCAACAGGTGTTGGCCGATGACCAGCAACACCTGCTGTACGCCGAAGGATACCGTCGCCAGCAGCATCAGGTCCGAGAATTGCTCGACCAGGTCGTTGATCGGATCCAGCACCTGGCCGACGCTGAAGGTGGCGCTCATGCCGACGCCGGCAGTGACTTCGGTGCCCTGGGCCAGTGAGATCGCCGAGTTGAGTCCCCGCGCCGTGGCAAACGTGACGAATGCACGGGCCAGGCCGGCTTCAAGGCTGTCGCTCGCCTTCTGATCGATCGGCGATATCCAGGCGCAGACCACCAGTGCCAGGATCAGGCCGCCGACCACGATCCGGCTCGCGGCGCTCGATGACTCCGTTGTTCCGATGAGCTCGTCCCGTTTGCCCGGTCAGGACCGGAGCGTGTCCATGTCGATCACGAAGCGGTAGCGGACGTCGCCGCGCTGCATGCGTTCATAAGCCTGGTTGATGTTCCTGATATCCAGCATCTCGATATCACAGACGATGCCGTGTTCGGCGCAAAAATCCAGCATCTCCTGGGTCTCCGGCAGACCGCCGATCAGCGAGCCGGCGAGCTTGCGGCGGCCAAAGATCAGCGCGCCACCGTCCACCGGCGGATCGACCGGTTCGGGCATGCCGACCATGATATGGGTGCCGTCGCGTTTCAGCGCGGCCAGGTAGGGATTGATGTCGTGCGCGACCGGTACGGTGTCGAGGATGAAGTCGAAACTGGCGGCGGTAGCGCTCATCTGATCGGCGTCGGTCGAGATCACCACGTGATGGGCGCCGTGGTCTTTGGCTTCGGCCATCTTGGATTGCGAGCGGGTAAACAGCGTGACCTCGGCACCCAGCGCGCGGGCGAACTTGACGCCCATGTGGCCCAGCCCGCCCATGCCGACGACGCCGACCCGATGGCCAGGCCCGACGCCAAAATACCTGAGCGGTGAGTAGGTGGTGATGCCGGCGCACAACAGCGGCGCGGCCGCGGCCGGATCCAGCACCTCGGGCATCCGCAGCACGAAGCGATCGCTGACCACGATATGCTCGGAATAGCCGCCATAGGTGCGCGTACCGTCGTGGCGGTCCTCACCGTTATAGGTGACGGTAAAACCCTGTTCGCAATACTGCTCGAGTCCCTGCTCGCAGGAACCGCAGGTCCGGCAGGAATCGACCAGACAGCCGACCCCGACCCGGTCGCCCGGCTTGAACGCTTGTACCGCGTCACCGACGGCCGTGACCCGGCCGACGATCTCGTGACCCGGGACCACCGGGTAGACGGTGTTGCCCCAGTCGTTGTGGACAAAGTGAATGTCGGTGTGACAGATACCGCAAAACTCGATCTCGATGACGACATCATCCGCGCGTGGCTGGCGTCGCTCGATCGCGAATGGCGCCACGCCGGAGGTCGTGGATTGAGCGCCGTAGGCGCGGATTTTCGACATGTCGCTGGCCCTTTGAACGTAAGCTGATTGCTGATTATGCCACCGGGGCCCGGGCTGGCACGTCGGAGAGCGGCGGCAGAGCCGTACTCGGCGCGTGTCTGATCCGCATCACTCGGCCAACCGTGCCGATCCGGATTGGAGGGCATAGCCAGAGAGGGGGCTTCTGTTACTCCGCCTTGTGGCCCGCCAGCAGGCTGAGCTTGCGGTTGTAGAGATCCTTTTCTTCCGGCTCTCTGGCGTACTCGAGCGCCAGTTCGAAATCCTTCCGCGCCCGGTCTGGCTCACCCATTGCAAGCTCTGTCAGGCCCAACAGCTGGTAGAACTCATGTTCCGTTGGCTGGATGCGGACGGCACGCCGGAGTGCATCCCGGGCCTCGGGATACTCGCCATCCGCATAGTGCTGCCTGGCGCGAGCATAGAGGTAGAACGGATTCCTGCGCCGGGAGGCGTCAGCTTGCTGGTTGTAATAGGCGGCCAGCTCGGCCTTACCCTGCTGTTCGTACAGGCGCGCCAGATTGTTGACGGCGAGCAAATTGTCCCGGCCGTAAGACAGGGCCGTGAGGAAGGCCGACTCGGCATAGTCCGGGTAACCGGAGCGCGAGTACACCACCCCCAGATTCGTCCACATATAGCCCGCCCTGGGTGCCAGTTTGAGCGCCAGCTTCTGGTGCGCCAGCGCCTTGCCCGGCTCCTGCTGCAGTAACCAGTGGACGCTCATGTTGTTGTGGTACTGGGCCAGCGCGGCCTGGTCTGAAATCCGCTTGCGGCGGTATGCCTGATTGAAGTTGGTGACATCGAAATCGACGACCTGGTCATCGAAGACCTGGTACTTGACCAGCACGTTGATATGCCGGCTGGAGATATACAGCTGGCCACGGTTATCCCAGGTCGCGGGGGTTTCCACCTCCTGGAAGTATGCTTGCAGACCGGCCTCGCGAGCCATGGCGATAAACAGGTTGGTGAAGGACATGCAATTACCTTCCCGGGCGTGAAAGGTCTCAATGGCAGTGTAGGTCCTTACCCTGTTGTATCGGAGGCGAGCCCCGCCGTCGTCGAAGAGGGCCTGCAAGAGCAATTTCGTCTTGCGCCAGTCGTGGGCATTTTCGGGAACTCTCTCGGCGAGAAAGGCACGCATCTCGTCATCGAGGGCGAGGACATCCACCTCGGGCACCGGCGTCTCGAGTCCCGGTGGCCCGCTCAGGAGAGCTTCGCGGTCCATCGCAACCCGGGCGCCGGGGTGCTTGGCCGCCGTGGCGCAGCCGGCGAGCAGCAATGACAGGATCCCTGCCATGACTACCTTCGTGCACCACATCATCCGAACCTCGACGGTTTGCGTCACCTATAAATCTATGACCAATCTAGGTGACTTGTGGTTCCAGCGCCATGCCAGCGTCGGGTCGAGACATCGAACGTCGATATCTGCGCCAGGAACCGCAGACGCGGTATCGGTGCCAGGGCGTATGGCGGGGCTGGCAAGACAGTCGATGCAGGTCCCGCCGAACCGCCGGCCGGCTGCTCGGGGGCGATATCGTTGGATGCCGGGCGGATTGCTCTCTGGTCCTTGCTGCGCTACGTTCTTTATTCGCCCGCCTCGTGGTTGGCAGTTCCTGCGGCGGTTGGCAGGCCCCGTCCAGGCAAGGATCCGATGAAAAACAGCGGTTTCGACTACGACTGGATCATTATCGGTTCGGGCTTCGGCGGCAGCGTCTCCGCGCTGCGCCTGGCGGAGAAGGGATACAAGGTCGCGGTGCTCGAGCGTGGGCGCCGGTTTGCCGACGACGGCTTCGCCAAATCCACCTGGGATCTGCGTAACTGGCTGTGGGCGCCGATGCTCGGGCTGCGAGGCATCTTCCGGCTGACGCCCTTCAAGGATGTATTTATTGCAAGCGGCGCCGGTGTCGGCGGCGGCAGCCTGGTCTATGCCAACACCCTGTACCGGGCAGCGCCGGCGTTTTTTGACAATCCACAATGGGCCGGTTTGACCGACTGGGCGACTGCGCTCTCACCGCACTACGATGTCGCCGAGCGGATGCTCGGCGTCAAGCAGGTGCCGTTCGAGAGCGACGGCCAGCGTCTGCTCAAACAGGTCGCTGACGGGATGGGCGTGTCGGAGACGTTCCGGCAAACGCCCTGCGGCGTGTTCTTTGGCGAACCGGACAAGCAGGTGCCGGATCCCTATTTCGGGGGCGAGGGTCCGGCGCGTACCGGTTGTACCCGTTGTGGCGCCTGCATGATCGGTTGCCGGGTCGGGGCCAAGAATACGCTGGTCAAAAATTATCTCTGGTTCGCTGAGAAGCGGGGCGTGAAGATCATCGCCGAGCGCGAGGCGAGCGATGTCCGTCCGCTGGGCGGGACGGATGGCGCCGACGGGTACGTGGTCAGTACGCAGCACCCCGGCGCGTGGTGGCGCAAGCGGCGCAGAAATTTCACCGCCCGGGGCGTGATCTTCGCCGCGGGCGCGCTAGGCACCAACCAGTTGCTGGCCGACTGCAAGCACGCGGGCTCGTTACCAAAGGTCAGCGATCGGCTCGGCAGCCTCGTGCGCACCAACAGCGAATCGATCCTGGCGGTCACGCTGCCGACGGACACGGATCTCGAGCCGTGGCGTGATGTCGCGATCAGCGGCAGCATCCACCCGGAGTCGGACACCCATATCGAGTTTGTCACCTATGGGGAGCACGGTGACACGATGAACCTGCTGTTCACGCGCATGGTCGGCGACGGCACCCGGTTGACGCGTCCGCTAAAGCTCCTCGGCGCGATCGTCCGCCACCCGATCAAGTTCCTGAAGACCCTGTGGCCGTTTGGCTGGTCGCGCCGTTCCGTGATGTTCCTGGTGATGCAGAGCCTCGACAACGCAATCTCTTTCACCGCCAGGCCACGGTGGTTTGGCTCGGGGGTCAGGCTGTCGACCCGGCAAGATCCCGAGAAGCCGAACCCGACCTTTATCCCGGCGGGCAACCGGGCGGCCCAGTGGCTGGAGACCCATACCGACGGCGTCGCTCAAGGGATGATTCTCGAG
>JBATKC010000254.1:0-1770 GCA_049669065.1 Gammaproteobacteria bacterium | reverse complement strand
GTCACTCACCGACTAGCGGGCGCTTGCGCTATGATCCGTGCGGACTATTGTTGGAGCATGCGACCCGAAGGATGCCGACCATGAACTGGTTCGACAAGCTGATGCCATCCAAGATCAAGACGCAGCGCCGCTCGCGCTCGGTACCGGAGGGCTTGTGGACCAAATGCGAGGCTTGCGGATCGGTGCTGTATCGCAACGAGGTCGAACGCAACGTCTACGTTTGTCCGAAGTGCGACCATCACATGCGGATCGATGCCAGGACCCGGCTAAAGACGTTTCTTGATCCAGGCGATCAGACTGAGATCGGCGCCGGGCTTCTACCGGAAGACCCGCTGCGTTTTAAGGACTCCAAGCGTTATCGGGATCGACTCAACCAGGCCGAGCGAGCCACCGACGAGACGGATGCCCTGGTCGCAATGAGCGGGCGTTTGCTGGGCATGCCGGTGGTGGCCTGCGCCTTTGAATTCAGCTTTATGGGAGGATCCATGGGCTCAGTGGTCGGGGAGCGTTTTGTGCGTGCAGCCAACGCCGCGCTCTCCAGTCGCATCCCGTTGATCTGCTTCTCCGCCAGCGGCGGAGCGCGGATGCAGGAGGGACTGTTCTCGCTGATGCAGATGTCCAAGACCAGCGCGGCGCTGGCGCTGCTGGCAGAGGCAGGGGTGCCGTTTGTGTCGGTGATGACAGACCCCACCACCGGCGGAGTGTCTGCCAGTCTTGCCATGCTGGGTGACGTAAACGTCGCAGAGCCGAAGGCGTTGATCGGTTTCGCCGGGCCCCGGGTGATCCAGCAGACCGTCGGCGAGACCCTGCCCGAAGGCTTCCAGCGCAGCGAATTCCTGCTCGACCATGGCGCGCTGGATATGATCGTGGACCGCCGCCAGATGCGCGAGCGGCTGGCCTCGGTGCTGGCCATGTTGACCCGGCAAGCTCAGCCTCAGTCCTGAAACAGGTCCAGACTTTGAAATTCACGGATCTCGATAGCTGGCTCAGCTGGCAAGAGACCCTGTATCCGCGGGCCATCGAACTGGGTCTCGCCCGGCCGCGCCGGGTCTATCGGCGACTGCCGCCGCTGGCGCCGGACACCGCGGTGATCAGCGTTGCCGGGACCAACGGCAAAGGCAGCACGGTGGCGGTGCTGGAGGGCGTGCTCGGCGCGCTGGGCGTCAGCGTGGCCAGCTTCACGTCGCCCCACCTGTTCCGTTACAACGAGCGTATCCGGCTTGATGGCCAGCCGGTCGACGATGCGACCTTGATGGCGGCTTTCCAGGCGGTCGAAGACGTCCGGCGGGATACCGGCCTGACCTATTTCGAGTTCGGTACCCTCGCCGCGCTGACGATCATCGGACACCGCGCGCCGGACGTGGCGGTGCTTGAAGTCGGGATGGGCGGGCGACTGGATGCGGTCAACCTGATCGACGCCGATGTTGCCGTCATAAGCTCGATCGGGCTCGACCATCAGGCATGGCTGGGGGCGGATCGGGAGGCCATCGGCCGGGAGAAGGCCGGCATCCTGAGGGCCGCGCGACCCTTGATCCTCGGTGACCGCCAGCCGCCGGCCTCTATTCTGGATCGCGCCGAGGAACTCGCCGCACCCGTGGCCCGGCTGGGTGTCGATTTCGGATACGAATTATCTGGAGATCAGTGGTGTTTCGGTGGCAGCCGGAGGCGGATAGCGGGTCTCCCGGCGGGGCGGTTTCCGGGCCCGCTGCTCGACAACGCCAGCTGTGCGCTCGAGGCCCTCGACCGTCTGGATCCGGCACTGCTTGAGCC
>JBATKC010000253.1:0-6355 GCA_049669065.1 Gammaproteobacteria bacterium | reverse complement strand
GGATCGCCCTGAGATGACCGCGTTGATGGCTGAACTGGCCAAACGGGGCAAACCCGGCACGCTGGTCCACGCGCTGGTGGTTTACTCGGCCAGGACGATGCCGGTGCAGCCGAATCGCTATGCGCCGGTCGATGACCACAGCCTTCGATTGATCGCGAATAGTCGAGAGATGCGGCCGGCACCGCGGTATTCGCCGGAAGATCTGGGTCTGTGCACACCGGGTTTCAAACTGGAACGGGCGATGCTGCTGCGCAACGGTATGCAGGAATTCTTGTTCCGCCTTTGAATGTGGCAAATCGGTTCGCTCCCGCCCGGCCGGGCGGGAGCGAACAAATCGTCTGGATGGCCGGCCCGGCCGGGTCCGCATGCCCGATTACTCGATCCCGAGCAGCTCGACCTCGAAGTTCAGCGCTGCACCGGGCTTGACCTTGGTGCCGGCACCGCGATCACCATAGGCGATGGCAGCCGGGCAGACCAGCCGATAGGTTCCGCCGACCTTCATCTTCTGCACACCCTCGGTCCAGCACGGGATGACCCCGTTGAGCGGGAAAGTGGCCGGCTCACCACGATCTTTCGAGCTGTCGAAGACACTGCCGTCGCGCAGCGTCCCGTGATAATGGACGGTAACGGTGTCCGTTGCCGAAGGGCTCGCCCCGGCCCCCTCCTCCACGACGATAAACACCAGACCGGAATCGGTCTGCTCAGCGCCGTCGGTGGCCGCCATCGTCTTCACGAAGTCATCCGCAGCGCTCTTCTCGCTCGAGGCTGCCATGGCGACCCGGGCCTGGGCCAGCGCCTGGACCTTGGGCCCGTAAGTCGGCAGATCGACCTGGCTGTCCTTCCCCGACGCGGCGTCGGTCAGGCCCGCGCTCACCATCTCCAGTTCCCCCGCGGTCAGGTTGAGGGGGCCAAGGTCCCGCGCAAGGATCACCCCGAGCGCGTAAAACGTCTTTTCGTCTTCCGTTTCAGGCGTTGCGGCCAGCGCAAGATTGGCAGGCAGCACCAGGCAGGCCGCCACAGCGGCAATCAAAAATCGGTACATGGAATTCATCCGGTGTTGGGAAGGAGGCCAAAGGCTACCGCAAAGTTTCCAGCGGAACCAATGCCCGGGGCTCCGGGCGGGACAACACAGCCGCGCCGCTCGCGCCCGATACGGTCACCCGGATATCAACAGGCCGAGCCTAATCCACCCGGGTCGGCACCACCAGCACCGGTACCACCGATCTTCGCAGGATGCCGGAGGAATAACTGCCCACCAGCAGGTCATAGACCGCACCGTGGCCGTGGCTGCCGACGATGATCAGCTCGGCCTCGAGCCGCTCCGCCTCTTGCAGCGTCGTTTCAATGGTCGGCCCGCGGATCAGCAATGCCGTAGCATCGATACCAGCATCGCGCAGTGACCCGGCCAGGTCCTGGACCGCCTTATGCTCGCGATGGAATTCCGCGGCCACCTGGTCACGCACGACCTCTGGCCCGGCGTCGTAGCCGACAAAGTCCGGCTCCGGTTCGGCGCAATGGATAACAAAAACCCTGGCCCCGGTTGCACCGGCCATCCGGCGCGTGACGCCGATCACCTCTGCCGACGCCGGGGACAGATCCACGGCTACCAGAATATTCACGTTCTTACCTCCCACTGCATCGATTTTGCTCTCTCGCTGGATCTTGCCCGGAGCGCGTCATCACGGATAAATACTCCTGATCCCGATGACTGATCGGCGGCATCCTCAGCGACCGCGCCCAGCCAGCTCCCGCCGGACTAATGCGTAAAACGCCTCGGTAAATCGATCGGCTTCGTCTCCGGTCATGTGCGACCACTCCGGCAGCCAGTACCCCTGCATCTCCTCGTGATCCGCGAAATGCAGCCCCAGCGCCCCGGTCCGCTCGATCAGCACTTCCCAGGTTAGCGCGCGTGGGGCGAAATCTTGCTCGCTTTCAACATAGCGCCCTTCATAGGGCATCTGCACAAAGATAACGGTTGCACCCCTGGCGGTGAGGGTTTCATAGGCGGCGACGGCCCGGTCGATCTGTGTATGCCGGCTCTCGACGATCTCCTCCTGCACCTCCGGCGGCAACTCGGAGACCGGCAGCATGAACTGTGCCCAGATCCGGGTGGCCAGCTTGCGATAGTCCTCATCCCGGATCAGCCGGTCCCACATGCGGGTATTGCGGTCCCGCTCCATGTTCGCGAGTTTGCGCACCTCCAGATTGAATTTCACGCCGTCCCGGTTGCGCAGCGGCTGGCGGCGCAGGATAACCGGCAGCGCGTAGTCGAAATTGTAAAAAGCGAGATAGGGCTCGACCAGCAGTGATACCTGCTGGCCGAACCACTGCGCGGGCGTCTCGCCGGCATAACGGTCCAGCGCCCCGCGCCGGAGTTCGTAACCGGAAAAAAACAGATCGGGCGCGACACCCACCAGAAGCATGCCGGTGAAGTCCGGATCGTCGGCCAGCTGCTCCATCACCGTCACCGGGCTGGTGCCCTCCAGAGCCAGCTGGATCGGTCTGCGGCCGTCCAGGCGCTCCCACACCGCCAATTGAACATTGAACAGGACGCGCGAGGAACCGCTCAACACCCAACCGTCCCCTGCCCCCTGATCGATGCGGCGTCGCTGCTCCGCCCACAGTCCGTCCGAATTCCGGTAGGAGGGCTCGACGCCCTGGCTGCGGACCCGGTTCTCCCAGCCTCCCATCAGCAGCACCGCGAACACCAACGCCAGCCAGCCGCTGCGCCCGAGCATCGGGACCGGCCGTTCAAAGACCGGTTCGGCCCGCTGCGCCGGCTCAGAACTGGAAGTAGATAAAGGCATTACTCTGCCCCTGGGTGATGATGATCAGGAACAACATCGCGCCCCATACGGTCCCGACCAGCCATCGCGGCACGGCGGCGACCACTTCGTGTAGCAGACGGTTGCGCATGAACCCGTGCACCAACAACATCGCCGGGATCACGGTGCAGACCAGGATGATGTCGATCGTGGGTAATACTTTCTCGCCATCCATATTGAACGTGAGCATAGTGTCGATCATGCGCCAGGCAGTAGCGAAATCCTGAGCGCGGAAGAACACCCAGGTCAGGTTGACCAGGAAGTAGGTCAACAAGCCGAGGAACAGACGCGGCCCCCATCGCCGCCACAACTCGTCGCCCCCGAAACGAGCCTTTAGCCAGCGCTCTGCCGCCAGGAAGGCACCGTGCAATCCGCCCCACACGACAAACGTCCACGCAGCGCCGTGCCATAGACCGCCGAGCAGCATGGTCGTCATCAGATTGGCGTAGGTGCGGAGATTCCCCTTGCGGTTGCCGCCCAGGGGGATGTAGAGATAGTCCCGCAGCCAGGCGGACAGCGAGATATGCCAACGCCGCCAGAAATCCGAGAAGCCGACCGCCGCATACGGGAAGCGGAAATTATCCGGAAGTGAGAATCCCAGACAGAGGGCCACGCCGATGGCGGTCGTGGAATAGCCGGCGAAGTCGCAGAAGATCTGGCCGGAGAAAGCCAGGGTCCCGAGCCAGGCATCCAGCGGGTGCAGCATGCCCGCCGCGCCGAATACGGTATCGGCCGCCTTGGACAGCATGCCGTCTGCGATCACGATCTTGTTGAACAAGCCCAGAGTCATGAGACTCAGACCCCAGCCGAGTTGGGCCGGCGTCGCCACCCGCGGCAGACGGAACTGCGGGATCAGCTGGGTGGGCCGAACGATGGGGCCGGCCACCAACTGGGGGAAGAACGTCACGAACAGGGCGAAATCGAGGAACGACTTGGCCGGCGCAGCCCTGCGCAGATAGACATCCAGCGAATAGGCCATGGTCTGGAAGGTGTAGAAGGAGATACCGACCGGCAGCACGATACTCCAGTCCGGAGCCTGATAGGCGACGCCGATCGCCGCCATCAGCGCCTCGAAGTTTTCCATCAGGAAGCCGCCGTATTTGAAGTAACCCAGCATGCCCAGATTGACGGCGATGCTGATCCACAGCAACAGACGTCGGCGGGACTGGCGTTCCTCGACATACAGGCGTTTGGCCACCTGCCAGTCTACCAGCGTGGATATCCACAGGAGGATCACGAAGGGCGGGCTCCAGGCCGCGTAGAACAGATAGCTGGCGATGAGGAGGTTGAACTTCCTGGTGCGCCAGCCGAAGGGCACATAGTGCAATGCCAGCACGACAGCGAAGAAGACGACAAAGGTCAGCGAATTGAACAGCACCGCTGTGCGCCCCCCGCTGCGGACGCCGACTGAGCGCCCGCTTGTTGTTATTCGTTATCGCTCACGCGGAAGATGCACGTGTTGCAGGCGTCGGGCCCGGCGCCGCGTTAACCACGTTCAGGGCAGATCAATGGCCCAAGCTCGATCCGGCGACGAACGCCACGGGCCCCGCGCTATGCTCCCCCTGAGCTCAGCCGATGATGGACGAAGCAAGGTGGATTGTCGAACATTTCTGCGGATTACTGCGGGAGACCGCGCCCCGAATGTCGTCCGGCGCGGGCAACTCGAATACGGACATGGCGCGTCAGTTCGAGACGAGTGACCGGGCAGTGACATCAGGTGCCGCACCCGGCATCGGCGTGGTGATCCCTGACCCGGCTCTGCTACCAGGGGATAGGCTCGCCCTGGAAATCATAAAAGCGGCCATTGTCTTCTTTGCTCAGCCCTTCGATCACGCCGACCAGACCGGCGACGCTCTCCTCTGTGCCATAGGTGGCATTTGGCCCGCCCATGTCCGTTCGCACCCAGCCCGGATGCACGACGACACAGGTAAAACCGTCCGGCCCGAGCTCCACGCTCCAGATCTTGTTGAACTGGTTGAGCGCCGATTTGCTCGCGCGGTAGGCGTACCAGCGGCCATTCGAGTTCTCGATACTGCCAAGCTGGGAGGACATGCTGACGATCAGCTTGCGATGACCGGCGCGCAGGTTGGGCAGCAAGGCCCGGGTCACCCGCAGCGGTCCGAGCGTGTTGACGGCAAACGTCCGCTCCATCATGTCGAAATCGACGGCATCGATGGATACATCCTGTCGTTCGAAAATACCCGCATTGTTGATCAGGATATCGATACCCACACCGTCCAGCCTCTTGGCCAGCGCCTCGACGCTGTCCGCATCGGCGACATCGAGTTGCTCGACTCGATCCGCGACTTTTGCCAGCGCCTCGGCCTTGGCCGGATTCCTGGCCGTGCCGATGACCGTGTATCCCTTGGCCGCAAACTGCTGGGCGTACTCCAGACCGAGGCCCCGGTTGGCGCCGGTGATCAACACGGTGGCGCCGTCATCCGCCCAGGCCGGGTTGGAGCCAGTCAATCCGACAACGGTCACTATCAAAATGCCAAGCACAATGCCGAGCTTTCTCATGTTCGTGGCTTCCTCATCAAGTAGATTTCCATATATTCCATCCTCAGCACATCAGGCACAAAACTCAAGCCCCCGACGACCGCCAAAAAAGCAGCTGCTTCAGCTGCGACGGCGACGGCAGCCGACGTTGGCAGACGACAACGGCAGGCCGGCTGACTAGCGGCGTTCCTGATCCCGGACGCGGGAGGGTTGGCCCAGGATAAAACCGAGTCCGACAAGCATCACCACCGCGACCACGGCGAGGATCCATCCGCCGACGTCGGCAAAAAAAGCCATATAAGCAAAACTCGCCGTCATGGAGATAGCGGCCGCCACCTTCGCCTTGATCGGGATCACTCGATGAACCCGCCACTGCTGCAGGGGTGGTCCGAATACAGGATGACCATAAAGCCAGTCATGAAAACGCTGTGAGCTTTTCGAGAATGCCCACAACGCAACCAGCATCAACGGTACGGTCGGCAGGCCGGGCACCATGGCGCCGACGGCACCGAGGCCGAAGCAACTCCAGCCAAGCAGAAGATAGGCGTGCCTCATCCGGTACGCTCGCGATAAGGAAATGAGGGACATCCTACCAAGAGACGGACGGACCGCGTCTCGGGCCGACAAAGCCCGAAACGCGCCCGGTGCTGGACGAGAGACATCGGGTGGGTCTTGATATCACAGTGCCTCAGGCAAACGCCGCGCTGGCCTGCAGCGCTTGTTTCATCTTGTCGATGAGTGCGCGCAACCGAGACGGAATCAGTCGCCCGCCCGAATAGACCAGACTGACCGGCAGCGGCGCGGGTTCGAAGTCCGCCAGCACCCGCTCTAGCCGGCCCTCTCGGATCAGGTGCTGGACCTGATAGGAGAGAAACTGGCCAAAACCGACGCCATCGACACAGGCGGCCGAAGCGGCGGCAATCTGGTTACAGCCCAGCCGGCCCTCCACTTTTACGCTGATCTCCCGGTTACCGTCACGGAATGACCAGCCACCGGCCCCGGCAAGATTGTGCAGTCGGATACAGGGGAGC
>JBATKC010000252.1:0-18374 GCA_049669065.1 Gammaproteobacteria bacterium | reverse complement strand
GCCCATGCCGGCTGGCGCGGTCTCGCAGCCGGCGTCGTCGAGCAGACCGTCGCCGCGATGTCGGTCCCTGCGGCCGAGCTGATCGCCTGGCTGGGTCCCTGCATCGGCATCGAGCGCTTCGAGGTCGGTCCGGAAGTGCGGGACGCTCTGCTGACCGGTGATAAAGGGGCTGAAGCGTGTTTCCGGGCGGGCCGGGGCGACCGCTGGTATACCGACCTGCAGGCGCTGGCCCGGCGCCGGCTGATCGCGCTGGGTGTCTCTTCGGTGACCGCGGCCGTGGCCTGTACCTTCGAGAACAGTCATCGTTTCTTTTCCTTTCGGCGCGATGGATCCTGTGGTCGCATGGCGACGCTGATCTGGCGCGAATGAGATAAGCCGCGAGCTTGAAAAAGCCGTCGCTTCCCCCCATCTACCGGTGGGTAAGCAAGTGAGGGGAAGGCGATCATGCGGATGGACAAGCTGACCACGAAGTTCCAGCTGGCGCTGGCGGATGCACAATCCCTGGCGCTCGGTCAGGACAATCAGTTTATCGAGCCGGTGCATCTGATGACCGCATTGCTGGATCAGCAGGGAGGCACCCTGCGCCATCTGTTGAGCCGTGCCGGCGCCAAAGTGGACGCGCTCCGTTCGCGTCTGGGCGAGCAGATGGACCGTCTCCCCAAAGTCGAGGGCGCCGGTGGTGACGTGCATCTGTCCCAGGATCTGAACCGTCTGCTCAACCTCACCGACAAGCTGGCACAAAAACGCGGTGATCAGTACATCACTAGCGAGCTGTTTTTGCTGGCGGCACTTGAAGACAACGGCCCGCTGGCGGCGACGCTGGCCGATGCCGGGGTGGTCAAGGGTGCGGTGGACAAGGCCATAGAGGAGCTGCGCGGCGGCAAGACCGTCGATGACGCCAACGCCGAAGACACGCGGCAGGCGCTCGAGCGTTTTACCGTGGACCTCACCGAGCGGGCGGAACAGGGCAAACTGGATCCGGTCATCGGCCGCGATGACGAGATCCGTCGCACCGTCCAGGTGCTGCAGCGCCGTACCAAGAACAATCCGGTCCTGATCGGCGAGCCCGGCGTCGGCAAGACTGCCATCGTCGAGGGTCTTGCCCAGCGCATCGTCAATGGCGAGGTGCCCGAGGGTCTGAAGAGCAAGCGTATCCTGTCGCTGGATATGGGCGCGCTTATCGCCGGCGCCAAGTTCCGCGGAGAATTCGAGGAGCGGCTCAAGGCTGTGCTCAACGACCTCTCACGCCAGGAAGGTCAGGTCATCCTGTTTATCGATGAGCTGCACACCATGGTCGGTGCCGGTAAGGCCGAGGGTTCGATGGATGCCGGCAATATGCTCAAGCCGGCCCTGGCGCGCGGTGAGCTGCACTGCGTGGGTGCGACCACGCTGGACGAATATCGCCAGTATGTTGAAAAGGACGCGGCGCTGGAGCGGCGTTTTCAAAAAGTGCTGGTCGACGAGCCCAGCGTCGAGGACACCATCGCGATCCTGCGTGGACTCAAGGAGCGCTATGAAGTGCATCACGGGGTCGAGATCACCGACCCCGCAATCGTCGCCGCCGCGGTGCTGTCCCATCGCTATATCTCGGATCGCCAGCTGCCGGACAAGGCGATCGATCTGATCGACGAGGCCGGATCGCGGATCCGCATGGAGATCGATTCCAAGCCGGAGGCGATGGACCGTCTTGAACGCCGGGTCATCCAGCTGAAGATCGAGCGCGAGGCGCTGCGCAAGGAGAAGGACGAGGCCTCGATCAAGCGCCTCGAGGCGCTGGAAAAGGATTTGGGTGAGCTGGAGCGCGAGTTCGCTGATCTGGATGAGATCTGGAGGAGCGAGAAGGCCGCGACCGAGGGCGCCGCGCATATCAAGGAGGCGCTGGAACGTGCCCGTCTCGAGCTGGACACGGCACGCCGCGCCAATGATCTGGGCCGCATGTCCGAGCTGCAGTACGGCCGCATCCCCGAGCTGGAGAAACAGCTCCTGGAAGCCGCTGAGCAGGAGGGTGATGCGCCGCAGCTGTTGCGCAACAAGGTGACGGACGAGGAGGTCGCCGAGGTGGTCTCGAAGTGGACCGGCATCCCGGTCTCGCGGATGCTCGAGGGCGAACGCGAGAAGCTGCTGCGCATGGAACAATCGATCGAGAGCCGGGTAGTCGGTCAACACGAAGCCGTGGTGACCGTGTCCAACGCGATCCGTCGCTCGCGTGCCGGTCTGGCCGACCCGAACCGTCCCATCGGCTCGTTCCTGTTCCTGGGTCCCACCGGTGTCGGCAAGACCGAGCTGACCAAGGCGCTGGCGAACTTCATGTTCGACTCCGAGGATGCCATGGTGCGCATCGACATGTCCGAGTTTATGGAGAAGCACTCGGTCGCGCGTTTGATCGGTGCGCCGCCAGGCTATGTCGGCTATGAAGAGGGCGGCTATCTGACCGAGGCGGTGCGTCGCAAACCCTATTCGGTGATCCTGCTCGATGAAGTAGAGAAGGCGCATCCGGATGTGTTCAACGTGCTGCTCCAGGTGCTCGACGACGGCCGGCTGACCGATGGTCACGGACGCACGGTCGACTTCCGCAATACCGTGATCGTGATGACCTCAAATCTGGGTTCCCAAAGGATCCAGGAGTTGTCGGGCGAGGCCAATTACGAGCGGATGAAGGCCGCGTGCATGGAGGTGCTGGGCCAGCATTTCCGGCCCGAGTTTATCAACCGTGTCGATGACGTGGTCGTGTTCCATCCATTGGGCATGGAGCAGATCCGCATGATCGTCGATATTCAGCTGAGCTATCTGGAACGGAGACTGGCCGAGCGCGATATGCAGATCCAGCTGACCGACGCCGCGCGCACGCGACTCGGCGAGTCGGGCTTCGATCCGGTCTACGGCGCGCGGCCGCTCAAACGCGCGATCCAGCAGCAGATAGAGAATCCTCTGGCCGAGGCGATCCTGCGGGGTGAATTCAAGCCCGGTGCGGTCATCCGCGTGGACGCTGACGATGAGCGATTGACCTTCGAGCAGGGCTGACTGCCAGAGTCGCGACGGGCGTCGTTTGCTTCGCCCGGTCAGGTGCGTACTATTAGGCGCGGGCTGACCCGGCCCGCTGTGGTGACCAGCGCCTAATCTGGATGAACAACCCGGCGTCGAACCCCCAAGATCCCGAAGACCGTCAGCCGCCTCTCCGGACCGCGGTCCTCATCCCCTGCCACAACGAGGAGGCCGCTATCGACTCGGTGGTCCGGGGTTTTCGAGCGGCGCTGCCATCGGCCTCCATCTATGTCTACGACAATAACTCCAGCGATCGTACTGGAGACGTGGCGGCGGCCGCCGGCGCAATCGTCCGCACAGAGAGCCACCAGGGCAAGGGTTTTGTTGTCCGCCGCATGTTCGCGGACATCGAGGCGGACATGTATGTACTGGTGGACGGTGATGGCACTTACGACCCCACGGTGGTGCCGGAGCTCATCGATCTGTTGCTGGCCGGTCCGCTCGACATGGTCAACGGTGCCCGGATGACGGAAGCTGGCGTCTCGCACCGGACCGGCCATGCTTTCGGCAATCGCCTGCTGTCCGGACTGGTGCGCAAGATATTCGGTGATCGTTTCCGCGACATGTTGTCCGGTCTGAAAGTCTTCTCGCGCAGATTTGTGAAGTCTTTCCCGGCTCTGTCTTCCGGATTCGAGATCGAGACCGAGCTGACGATCCACGCGCTGGAACTGGCGATGCCGGTAGCGGAAGTCGAGACTCGTTACTTCGAGCGTGCCGAGGGCAGCGAGAGCAAGCTCAGCACTTTCGGCGACGGTGCCCGCATCATGCGCACGATCGCGGTACTGGTCAAAGAGGAGCGGCCGCTGCAATTCTTCTCGATCCTGGCGGCGATCCTGGCTGGTGTCTCGGTCCTGCTGGCGGTCCCTCTGCTGGGCACATTCCTGGAGACCGGCCTGGTGCCCCGTTTTCCGACCGCGATACTGGCAACGGGCATCATGATCCTCGCGGTGCTCAGCTTCACCGCCGGCATGATCCTGGACACGGTGACCCGCGGCCGCCGCGAGGCAAAGCGCATGCACTATCTGGCGGTGCCCGCGCTCGGCAACCGCGGCCGGCGGCGCGGCGAGTAGATGGGGGCAGACGCCAGACTCCCCCGTCAGCTGCTGCTGTTTGCCGGTGCCGGTGCCGTCGGTTTTGTCATCGAGGCTGTCGTGATCACCGTCCTCGTGGTCCCTTGGGGCGTCAACATCTATCTTGCTCGCCTGGTTTCATTCACGCTCGCGGTGCTCGCCACCTGGCGGCTGAATCGCGAGTTCGCATTCGCCGGATCGGCGTCGGCTGAACGGGCGCGTGAGTACGGCAGATATTTCCTGGTGCAGACGCTTGGCGCCATCGTCAACCTGGGCGTCTTCGCCATTCTCGTCACCCTGTATCAGGGCTTGCATGCGTGGCCGGTCATCCCGCTCGCGGCGGGCGCTGCAGTGGCGCTGTTATTCAATTTTGCGGCCAGTCGGGCGTTCGTCTTCGTCAGCCGCAGGCAGGCAGGACACGGCAAATGAGCGATCCGACCTATACCGGTGTCGAGAATCTGGAGGCCATGCGCGAGGCCGAGCGTTACAACCGCTTCCTCGTCGATCTGGTCACGCGTCATCGCGAGGGTTCCGGGCCCGCCCTGGATTTTGGCGCGGGCTCGGGCACGTTCGCCGCCTTGCTCCGTGACCGGGGACTGCCGGTACGATGTCTCGAACCGGATGAGCATCTGCAGGGCCTGATCACCAGTCAAGGCCTGGACGTTGTGGGTGACGCGGCAGCGATCGCCGACGGCAGCATAGACTACGTCTACAGCCTGAACGTGCTCGAGCATATCGAGGACGATCGCGCGGCGCTGGCGCAGATTTGCCGCATACTGCGCCCCGGCGGGCGCCTGCTACTTTACGTGCCGGCTTTCCAGATCCTCTATTCGAGCATGGATGAGCGCGTCGGACATTTCCGTCGCTACCGCCGGAGGCCGTTGTCCGATCTGGTCCGGGAGACCGGCCTCCGTGTCGAACACTCGGTCTATGCGGATTCAGTCGGTTTCCTGGCGGCGCTGGTCTACCGTTTTGTCGGAGACCGATCCGGCACCATAAGCGGGGCCCAGGTGCGGACTTACGATCGCTTGATCTTCCCGATCTCCAGGGCGTTAGACCGTCTGTTCGGGAAGGCGTTCGGCAAAAACGTTTATCTGGTGGCGGTCAAGGACAGGCCCCGAGCCAGTCGATCAGGATAGAAAAGGATTTTTGCCGAATGACAAGCGAATTCAGGCTGATATTGATCTGGCTTTTCGCGGGCACCGCGGGTGTGTTCATGGCCATGAACGCGGTCGGCGGCTCGTTTACCGGCGTCGAGTATCTGCCCGTGGGCAACGACTCTTTCTACCACGCACGACGGATACTAGACGCCATCGCCGATCCGTCGGCCTTCTTCGAATTCGACCAGCGGATCCATGCGCCGGAGGGCAGCTGGGTGCCCTGGCCATGGCTCTACGATTTCATGATGGCGAAGATCGTCGTCGCGGTCATGTTCGTCACCGGCGCCAGCGACCCCGGACCGATCCTAGCCCACATCCCGGTATTCTGGGTCTACATCAACGTCCTGCTGATGATCCTGATCGCTAGGCAGCTGGGATTGGACTATTTGTCGACGTTGCTGGCTGCGCTGGGTATCGCCCTGCTGCCATTGACGCAGGCCCTGCATGCGACCGGTCTGATCGACCACCATTTCGTCGAGCTTACGTTCATCCTGCTGGCCACGCTCGGAGGCCTGCGGTGGTTTGCGGATCCGGCCAGTGCCGCCCGGGCTGGATTCCTCGGTTTCGTGCTGGGGATTGCGCCCGGGTTCCACAACGCCCTGTTTATCCTCCAGATCCCGGTGCTGATGGCGATGTACCTCTGCTGGTCCCGCGGCCTCGGCTGGTCTCGATCCAGCGTGGCCTGGTTTTCCGCCACCCTGGTGCTGGGCACGATAATGATATTGCTCGGATCAGAGCCATTCTGGCAGGGTATGTTCGCCTATTATTATCTGTCGTCCTTCCACCTCTACGTGGCCGTCTGCACGGCGGTGTTGATGCTTCTGGCCGCGAACCGGGATTTTTCCTTGCGCTGGCTCGCGGTGTGCGGCGCGGCGGCAGTGCTGATGGCCTTGCCATTGCTGGGCCAGGCTATCTCGATGGGGGCCTTCTTGCAGAAGGACATCGCGCGTTTCGACGTCATCGTCGAGACCGAGTCGTTGTTGTCCGCCATCGTCGGCAACCCCAGGGCCTATATCGTCAACTATTACACGCTGTTGCTTCTGTCCATACCATTCTTGTTTGTCGGCTTGCTGGCGGCGCTGATTCGCGGTGTCGATCGTCAGCGAGTCTTCTTCGCCGCGATGGGTCTGTTGTGTCTAACGTTGTTTTTCATGCAGCTGCGGCTGAAGTATTTCGGTATCTGTTTCCTGGTCCTGAGCCCGCTGTTGATCGCCAGATGGTGGGCGGACCGGGCCGGTCGCTTGCCGCTCTGGCTGAGCGGAGCATTGCTGGCCTTCTACGGCGTGGCTTATGCTGGACCGGTGATCAACCGGATCCAGCTGAACTGGCCGATCGGGCTGGACAGCCAGTACGGACTCGTCCGTGAGGCCCTGCCCTATCTGCAAAAGGTCTGCGCCGAGGATCCCGGCGTGGTGCTCGCCTATAACGACCTCGGCAACTATATCCGCTATCACACCGAGTGCAGTGTGGTCGCCAATAATTTCCTGCTCACCGCGCAGCATCAGCAAAAGATCGCCGAACTCGATAAATTATTCAGTCTGGATATCAACGAATTCGCCGCGCGCCGCCCCGACATCAAGTATTTGCTGCTGAGTTTTCCCAAGCTGCTGCTGAACCGGACGGACGGCAGCTCAGTGCTCATGTCGCGCCAGGACATGGAAGTGATCAACGCCGAGTGGCCGCTGATGGTCAAGGTTTTGCTGGACGATGGTTACGGCGAGGATCGGCTGGAGCTGATCTTCCAGAAACGGGTCACCACCGATGACGACGATATCGCCCTGGTCAAGCTGCTCAGGGTGAAGCCGGTACCGTCACAGAGCCAATAGAGATTCGCTTGCAGCCCTTCCTAGACTGACTGGTCCGTTTCTTTTTGCTGACGATCAGGGCGGGTGCCCCCGGTAGTCGCCTCATCGCCCAGCAGCCGCGACTCGATGCGCCGGATCCGCTCCAGCGACATCTCCGCAAGCTGTCGATTGAAGTTGATCAGGTCGGCGAGCAGCCCGAACATCAATGACAGCCCGCCGAGGATGATCAGTATCGCACCCGCGATCAGGGATTGGATCTTCCCTTCGCCACTCCCGGCGAGATAAAAGAACAGGAAACGAAGCAGCGGGATACTGCCGATAAACATCATCGTCACGCCGAAATAGAAGTACAGGCGCAACGGCTGGTACATGGCGTAGATCCGCAGCATGGTCGCTCCGGATTTGGCCAGGAACTGGGGGATACTCCGGAACAGCCGGGACGGTCGCGTGACCGGATTGACCTGGATCGGGACGGCCTTGACCGCATAATGCTTGCGCCCGGCCTGGATCAGCGTCTCGATTGTGTAGCTGAAAGTGGAGACGATGTTCATGTCCAGTGCAGACTTGCGCGAGAAGGCGCGGAAACCACTGACGGCATCGGGTATCTCCAGGTCCGACAGCCGCGCTACCGCGGCGCTGCCGATGCGCTGCATGAGCCTCTTTGACCAGGAGAATCCTGCGACGTCTGCGGTCTGACGATCGCCGATGACGATATCGGCTTCGCCATCCACGATCGGCTGGATGAGGCGCGGTATCTCTCTGCCCGGATACTGACCATCGCCATCGGTGTTGACCACGATATCGGCGCCCATGCGCAGGGCGGCGTCCATGCCGGCGCGGAAGCTCCGTGCCAGACCCCGATTCCTGCGGCTGCTGATCACGTGGTCGGCGCCACATTCCCGGGCGACATCAGCGGTTCGGTCAGTCGATCCGTCGTCGATGACGAGGACTTCCACGGAGTCGATGCCGGGGATGGATCTGGGGATCTCTGCCAGCACCGATGGCAGAGTCTCCTGTTCGTTGAAGCAGGGGATCTGAACGACGAGTTTCATCTTTGCTCAAGGCTCCCGGAATATGCGGACCCATCATACAGGCGCCACGGGTCATGCCGAGCCGGGAGCTGCGCCGGGGCGCCGATCGAGCACCCGCCCGGCGTCATGGTGAAGGCATCGGCTCGAGCCTGACCGAGCCACGTTCATCTTCGGCAACGCGTATCAGCTCGCCGCGGAAATCTTCGCCGAGCAACTGGCTCAGACGCGTGACCAGTTCATCACTGACCATGGGGAACCAGAGCACGCGATATCCGCGCCAGTTCTCCAGCAGCTCACGGTCTGATTCTGCCAGGAAGGCATCTGACGTCTCGATGAAAGCCGGGGTCGGTGACAGCTGGAATCGCAGCACGCGTCCGCCGAAGCCGTTCGGATTATCCACCGGCAGAAATACCCAGACCGGTTCGTTTCCGGCATATGCTCTGATCGATGCGGCCGCCGCTTCGGTCTGAAGGCGGACTGCGATTTCCGGGTTCGGCGTATACAACGGCCTTGCATAAGGTGTCTCTGCGACCACCAGCGCCGCCAGGCCGAGGGCGAACATCCCGGTCGGGAGCGACACCGCCTTGGAATTATCGTGCCGGCGGCGATCGGCGGCCGGCGGGCCCAGGCCCGGCAACAGAGGTGCGAAAGCGGCTATCACCAGGGGCAGGGCCATCGAGTGGATGTAGCGAACATAGGATGACAACAGCGGCCCGCGATCACCGAACGCGAACTGATAGCTGAAGTACAGGGCTGCGGAGTAGGCCAATGCGGTACCCATCAGGCCCGCTCCGAGCATCCCCCAGACCCAGCGGGGTTCCCCGGCGGCCATCAGCCTCAGCTGGACGCCGTACCAGAACAAGAATGTAACCAGGAGCCAGAAAGTCGTAAGCCGGAACCGATCGTCAAACAAGGACATCAGGGGATAACTGAAGGCATTGAACTGGGCGGATACCGCGTCCTTGCTGATCTGTTGATTAAAGAACACCTCCCGGAACCGCTGGGTAACCTGTACCCGCTGTTGATCGGAAAGCGTGCTTTCGCCGCCGACCAGACCGGTTGTCACCCCGCTCAAAGACTGTCTGTCATGGGGAACGTCATGGGCATCACGGTTCCACTTCCACGTCTGCACGGACACCACCGCCGGCGCCACAAGCACGATGGTCAGGAGCATCGCCATACCTAGTGCCGGCGCCAATCTGTTGCCGTCAGCGATACGCCGGCTCAGACCCAGCATCGCGACAATGCCGGCGGCGGCCACGGCGAAGGCGAAGCCCACGTCCTTGATCAGCGACAGCACCATCAGCGGCGCGAGGAAGAACAGTGTGCGTTTGAGGGTCGCGGGCGGGTCGGCGACAACACAAAGGATCGTTCCGATAAACCAGGTGCCGATCACGTGGTCGACGTAAAGGCTGGCCACGCCATGACCGAAGTTCAGCAGCGCCACCATGCACAAGACAGCGACGCCGAGGATCCAGCCGACCTGACGCCATCCCAGCCGATGCCAGAGCACCATCAGGGGCGTGAACAGGAGCACGAATTGTCCAAAGTAGGCGACACCGTCGCTGGGCCTGGAGAAGATGCCGAAGGCGTACTGCCACAGCGGCGCGGCCGGCGGATAGCGCGGGTGCATCGAGTTCGTCTCGGCGCCCCAGAACGCGTCCAGGGCGCTCATGTCGCGGAAGAAGATGCCCCAGTGGGCATATTCGTCGTAATAGAAAAAGGAGCTGTCGCCGTGGATCAGCCAGAAGGCGACGCTGAGGATGACCAGCATGCCGTAAGGCACCGGTACGGCGATGGGGGCGCGGCCCCTGTATATGGCAAACGCCTGGCGGCCAAGCAGCACCACACCCAGTACCCAGATCAGCAGACAGGTCCACCACAGGGCCCCGACCAAACCGCCGGCGAAGGCGACGATGATCCAGCCGGAGACCGCAAACAACAGGCTGGTGGCGGGTGCGATACGCAATCGATCCTGCAGCCAGTAAGCCAGGCCGAGCAGCGGCAGGAGACTCAAAAGGGCCATCGGGACCTCCGCAAAACAGCGCGTATGATGTCACATCTCGCGGGTGCGGACATGGCATCTCCGGCGGCCGGGGCAATCGACCGGAAGCGTCACAGGTCGGATCCGCGGCGTGCTCCGGGTGCCGCGCGTTTCAGCGCCGTCCGAACAACATGGTCACATTGATCCGCCGGTTCTCAAATCCGGGCCGGAAGCGAAAGTCATCGGTCTTGTGGACCAGGTTGGAGTTGAACATCACCAGCCGGTTACAGCGATGCGGCACGACGACGCGGTGCTCACCGCTGACATAGGGATCGAGCACGTCGGGCCGGTTGTTGTATTCGCGGAAGTTCCACTCGCGAGGAGCTTCCCGGAGCGAGACGATCAGGCCGCCGGATTCCGGATCCAGATTGGCCTCGTCCGGCGTCAGCCAGAAATTCAGATTGACCGCGGCCGGATCCGCGTGGGCGGTGATACCGGCCATGGCCTGGTCGTAGATATAGGCCCACATCTGGTTGAGGAAATGGGGCCCGACGATCTTCGGCAGGCGTTGCCGCATCTCCCAGGCGAGCTGCAGCAGCAGCGGGTTACCGAAACCGTCCTCCATATAGGACCCGCAATAACCCCGCGCCTTGCCGTAGCCGAACCAGACCGTGGACCGATGCAGATACCGGCGCAGCGCCATCAGCGCTTCCGGACGCAGCAGGTCATCGACCACCACCACGCCGGGGCCGCTGTTCCGATAATCGGCCTGGATGCGGTCCACATCCAGATCCGGGTTGAGTGCGCCTGCGGCCAGCGCCGGCGTCGGCTCGAGATGCACCAGCCGCTGCATCACCTCGCCGATCTGCATAAATTGCCCGGGCTCGAGCAGCGTGCGTTGTCCCTCCAGCCCGCGGGAGCTGAGTGCCTCGATCACCTGCCGATAGCCATCGATCAGGCGCGCGCTTCCGGCTATATCAATGCCGCAGCCGGCCAGGTGTTCCAGCTGTTCGAGTTCCAGACGCAGGCTGTGCAGCGTGGTGCGGCGATTGGCCGGGTCGCTGGCTGCCCGCTCGAGTTCTGAACGATCCAGCCGTTGCCGCCGCAGCCGCATGGCGTCGGCATAGAAATCGAGCGCGGTGGCCAGGTCATCGCGATCCTTGTAGATCGTGCCGAGGTTGCGCAGTACGTCAGGTCTGGCGGGGGCGTGGCGGAGGATATCGCGGTAGATCTGTTCCGCTTCGTCGTCGGCGCCGCTCTCCTGCAGCGCGGCCGCCAGGTTCTGACGCCCGGCTTCGTCATCCGGACGCAGCGCCAGTCCCTTGCGATAGTAATCGATGGCTTCCGCCGGCCGGCCGGCAGTGTGGTAGAGGGTGCCGATCGCCTGGAACAGGTCCGGTTCCGGCCCCAGCAGCTGGCGCAGCGCGGCGATTTCCTGGTCCGCCCTGGTGTGCTCCGCTGCCTGGAGCAGGGCTTCGGCCAGGCCGAGGTGACCGCGGGGATCCCCCGGTTGCGCCCGCTGAAAGCGTTGCCAGAGATCGATCCATGGTCCGGTTTCGCCGAGACCGCGGTAGGCGCTGCCAAGCAGCGTTGCGGTTTCCAGATGACCGGGCTGCGCCGCTGCAGCGGCCTCCAGATGCGGCTTCCCCTGTCTGAAGTTGCCCGACTGTACCTCCATCGCCCCGAGGATGAACCGCAGTTGCAGATCATCGGGCAGCCGCTGGTGCACGGCGCGTAGCTGCTCAAGGGCGTCGTGGTGGGACCCGGCCTGATAGCGGGCGATCGCCGCCTGCAGCTGTTGCTCTGTATCCTTGTCCATGACCGATCTGGTGACGGCGCGGCCGGGCGCGCCTCCCGAGCGCCGGATTATAGCCACGCACCGCGGTCCGGGGCCTGCAGCGGCTATAATGGCGGGCCTTGGAATCTCCATGGCCGGCCCGATATCAGGGGCGGTCAGTTTCTACACAGGAATCACGATCCATGCCGATCTATGAGTATCAATGCAAGGCCTGCGGCCACGTGCTGGACGCCTTGCAAAAGATCAGCGACGAGCCGCTCCGGCACTGTCCCACCTGCGGCGAGGAGGCGCTGAAGAAGCTCGTCTCCGCGCCGCGATTCCGCCTCAAGGGCAGCGGCTGGTACGAGACCGATTTCAAGGACAAGAACCGACGCAATATCGCCTCGGACGATTCCGGCGGCGGCAAATCGGGCGCTGCGGACAAATCGGATGACAAAGGCAAGGCGGCAGTCAAGAGCACGGACAAGACCGCGAGCAACAGCCCGGCGAAGGACCCGGGCAAGAGCTCGGCAGCCAAGCCCGGCGACAGCGGCAGCTAGGCGGCCCCATGCTCAAGCGCCTGCGTCGCTATCTGGTCACCGGGGTCGTCATCTGGGTACCACTGATCGTCACTGTGCTGGTGGTCCGGTTCCTGCTCAACCTGATGGACCGCACGCTGGTGGTGATCCCGCCGCCCTATCAGCCGGAGATGCTGCTGGGGTTCAAGATCCCGGGTCTGGGTCTGTTGCTGTCAGTCCTGATCCTGTTTGCCACCGGGTTGGTGGCCGCGAATTTCTTCGGGCGCAAGCTGGTGACGTTTTCCGAGGCTATCGTCAATCGCATCCCGCTGGTGCGCTCGATCTATTCGGGGGCCAAGCAGGTGGCGGAGACCGTGCTTTCAGACGGGGATACCTCGTTCAAACGGGTGATGCTGGTGCAGTATCCGCGCAAGGGCGTGTGGAGCCTGTGTTTCCAGACCGCTACCGACCTGGCGGAGATACAGTCCAGGACCGAGTCCGAGGTAGTCTGTGTGTTCGTACCGACGACGCCCAATCCCACTTCTGGCTTTATCCTGTTTGTCCCCAGGGAAGATCTGGTCGAACTGGACATGTCGGTGGACGAGGGTCTGCGGATGATCATCTCGCTTGGCGTGGTGGTGCCACGCTGGCGCCGTCCGGAGGACGTGGCCGCCCTTGCGCGGCCTGAAAGCCATACGTAACATCTTGCGCCTTTTGCCCGGGCCCGATCGTCGGCGTCCCGGGCGCGGCGGAACCTGGAAACAAACATGCGTAGCCACTACTGCGGCCAGATAAACGAATCCCTCATCGACCAGACCGTCTCCGCCGTCGGCTGGGTGCATCGGCGACGCGATCACGGCGGTGTCATCTTTATCGATCTGCGGGATCGCGAAGGGGTGCTGCAGGTCGTGTTCGATCCGTCGGACGATGCCGAGTTGTTCGCCGGGGCCGAGCAGCTGCGCTCCGAGTACGTGATCCGCGTCAGCGGCAAGGTACGCAGCCGGCCCGAGGGCACCGCGAATCCGAACATGGCCACCGGCGCGGTGGAACTGCAGGCGGTGGAGCTGGACGTGGTGAGTCGCTCCGAGACACCGCCGTTCCACCATGACGAGCCGGCCAGCGAAGAGCTGCGCCTGCGCTACCGATACCTGGATCTGCGTCGCCCGGCGATGCTCGAGAACCTGATGCTGCGTCATCGGGTCACGCGGGCCTTGCGCGCGTTCCTCGATACTGAGGGCTTCATCGACGTAGAGACGCCGATGCTGACCCGTTCGACGCCGGAAGGTGCGCGCGATTACCTGGTCCCGAGCCGCACCTATCCGGGCCAGTTCTTTTCGCTGCCCCAGTCACCACAGCTGTTCAAACAGCTGCTGATGATCTCGGGCCTGGATCGCTATTACCAGATCGTGCGCTGTTTCCGCGATGAGGACCTGCGCGCTGATCGTCAGCCCGAGTTCACCCAGCTCGACATCGAAACCTCGTTCCTCGACGAGGCGCAGATCATGGACATCATGGAGCGCATGATCCGCGGTCTGTTCCGGGACGTGCTCGATGTGGCGTTGCCCGACCCGTTTCCTCGTCTGAGCTATGCAGAAGCGATGGATCGTTTTGGCAGCGACCGGCCGGATCTGCGCAATCCGCTGGAGCTGGTCGAGATCGGCGATCTGGTGGCGGCGGTGGAATTCAAGGTGTTCGCAGGGCCTGGCGCCGATCCGGAGGGTCGGGTAGCGGCTCTGCGGGTACCGGGGGGCGGGCGGCTGTCGCGCAAGGAAATCGATGAATACACTGACTTTGTCGGTCGTTATGGCGCACGTGGTCTGGCCTATATCAAGGTCAACGACGCCAGTGCTGGTCGCGACGGTCTGCAATCGCCGATCCTCAAGTTCCTGCCCGACGAGGCGGTAGCGGGGCTCATGCAGCGGACCGGGGCCCAGACTGGCGACCTGATCTTCTTTGGCGCCGACAAGGCGCGGGTGGTGAACGATGCGATCGGCGCGCTGCGCGATCGCATCGGTGCCGATTTCGAGCTGTTCGAGGATGCGTGGCGACCGGTCTGGGTGGTCGACTTCCCGATGTTCGAATGGGATGCGCAGGCCAAGCGCTGGATCTCGCTGCATCACCCGTTCACCTCGCCCCAGCTGACCGATCCGGAAGCCCTTCAGGCTGAGCCCGGCAAAGTGTTGTCGCGCGCCTATGACATGGTCGTGAACGGCTCTGAAATCGGAGGTGGCTCGATCCGTATCCATCGCTCGGACATGCAGTCGGCGGTGTTCCGCCTGCTGGGGATCGACGAAGCCGAGGCCGAGGAAAAATTCGGCTTCCTGCTCGAGGCCCTGCGCTATGGGGCACCGCCGCATGGCGGCATCGCCTTTGGTCTGGACCGGCTGGTGATGCTGATGGCCGGCGCCGCCAGCATCCGCGAGGTCATCGCCTTTCCCAAGACGCAGACCGCGGCGTGTCTGCTGACCCATGCTCCGGGCGAGGTGGCCGACGCCCAGCTGCGTGAGGTGGGTATCAAGCTGCGGCGGATTCCCAAGGCCGAGGATTGATGCCAGCCCCGGCCTGGAAACGGCCGGAGTCGGTGCTGGTGGTGGTCCACACCGCAGACCAGGTACTGCTGCTTGAACGGGTGCGTCCGGCGGGATTCTGGCAATCGGTGACCGGCAGCCTCGAAGCCGGTGAGACCGCAGGCCAGGCCGCGATCCGGGAGCTGGGCGAGGAGACCGGTTTCGATGGTCGCGAGATCCGGGACCTGGGTCTCGTCCAGACTTTTCGCATCGCGCCGGCCTGGCGCGAACGCTACGCGCCGGACGTGGTCGAAAATCGCGAGACCGCGTTCGCGTTGTGTCTGGCGTCCGCAGCGGAACCCCGGGTCAACCCGGCGGAACATCGCCAGTTCCGCTGGTTCGGCGTCGACCAGGCGCTGGAGACGGCCAGCTCCCATACGGATGCGGCGGCTATCGAGCAGATATTCCGCCCTGGCAGCGGGTGACACCGGGTGTAGCTTGGGTGGTGCAGGCAACGTGTGCGACGATGCACGCAACGTGACCGGACTCCCGGCATCGCCGCAGCCCGGACAGGAAGAGGTCGGTCAGACAAGGCGCTCGGCGCAGACAATCAAAGGAGCAAAGATGATGCGAATCAAAGGGATCAAGACACTGGCCGTATGCGCGCTGATCCTTGGGTGCTTTGGGGCCGGAGCGGCCACTGCCGAAGCCTCCTATACCTATCTGGAAGCGGAGTTCATCAATGTCGATACCGATGTCTCCAGCCGCATCGACGACGTGGATACCAGCGCCCGGCTGGACACCGACGATGATTACGGTTTCCGGGTCGCTGGCGCCTGGGAGGTCTATCGCAACTGGCACGTATTTGGTGAATACTCCCGGGCAAAAAATGACATCCGCTTCAGCGGCACCGTCCTCGGCACCCCGCTCAGCAGCTCCGGTGACTTCGATGTGGTCCGCTGGCGCGCCGGGGCCGGCTATGGCTATGCGGTCAACGAGGTGCTCGACGTCTATGGCCGGCTGAGCTATGACTATATCGAGTTCGACAGTGTCGATCTGTCCGGCGTCAGCCAGAGTCTCGATACCGACGACAGCGGCATCGGCGCCGAGCTGGGCCTGCGCTTCAGGCCCTTCGAGCCGCTCGAGTTGTTTACCTACGCCCGCTACACTGACGTGGGCGACGTAAACCTCGGTTCGAACAACAGCTTCGATGACGACACGCTGTTCGGTTTCGGCGCCCGCTACTCGATCACCGAAAGGATCGGTGTCCAGGCCGGCTACGAGATCGGCAAGATCGACACCTGGGCGGTTGGAGCGCGGTATAGCTTTTAGGCGAGGCTGCGCGGCGCCGCTGCTATCGGTCGCGCACCCGTGTTTCTTGCGTGCCTCAATGCGGACCTGACTCGCCATGAAAGCGCCCATCGCGATGGTCCACGGGTTGTGGAATCGTGGCCCCGAGGCCTGGGTCTTGCGGCGCCGGTTGCGCCGCTATTGCCAGCGGCCGGTCGTGCAGTTCAGCTACGAGACCGTGACCCGGAACTTCGCCAGCAACGTCGATCGCTTTGTAACGTTCCTGGATGGACAGGCCCCGGGGCCTGTCGATCTGGTCGCGCATAGTCTTGGTGGCCTGCTGGTACTCAGCGCCACTGACAAGCTTCCGGCGGAACGTTTCGGGCGCATCGTGTTGCTGGGACCGCCGCTGCGCGGCTCGGTGGCGGCCAAACGTCTGGCCGGTCTGGGACTGCTCGGCAGCTGGTTGGCCGGTGGCAGTCTGGACGCACTGGTGGCCGGGCTGCCGCAACCGTCTGCAGGCGGGATCGAGATCGGCGTGATCGCCGGCAACAACCCGGTGGGCATGGGTCGGGTCCTCGGTGGGCTCGATGGTCCCAGTGACGGCACCGTGCGGGTCGAAGAGACGCGACTCGAGGGCGCGTCCGGCGAACTGGTGCTGCCGGTCAGCCACACCGGTCTGTTGTTCTCGGACACGGTGGCCCGGGCTGCGGCGCAATTTCTTCTGACCGGCGCCTTCGCGGACCCCGAGAGTGCGGTCGCGGACGGCTAATCGAGCTTGTCACGGTCCAGCTTGTCTTGGAGCAGATAAATCAGATCCAGCGCTTCTCGTGGCGTGAGCCGGTCCGGGTCTACATCGGCCAGCATCTCGAGCGCCGGGTGCGGTGAGGTCGGCGCGCTCAGGGGCAGCTCTGCCTGGCGCGAACCGGAATCCGTATCCCGCTGTCGCTCCAGCGCCTGCAGATAGTCTCCGGCGCGTTTGATCGCGCCGCGGGGCACGCCGGCCAGGGCCGCGACCTGGAGACCATAGCTCTGGTTCGCTGGCCCTTCCCTGACGCTGTGCAGGAACACGATGCCGCCATCGTGTTCGGTGGCGTCCAGATGGACGTTGGCGCAGGCGGGCAGCTCCCCGGCCAGCGCGGTCAGCTCGAAATAGTGGGTGGCGAACAGCGTGTAGGCGCCGATGCGCTCGCCGATGTAATGGGCGCAGGCCCAGGCCAGCGAAAGACCGTCAAAGGTGCTGGTCCCGCGCCCGATCTCGTCCATCAGCACCAGACTCGATTCGGTGGCGTTGTTGAGGATGTTGGCCGCCTCGGTCATCTCGACCATAAACGTCGAGCGGCCACCGGCCAGATCATCGGCGGCACCGATGCGGGTAAAGATACGATCTACCGGTCCGATGACTGCCGCGTCCGCGGGCACAAAGCTGCCCACGCAGGCCAGTACCGTGATCAATGCCGCCTGGCGCATGTAGGTGGACTTGCCGCCCATGTTCGGTCCGGTGATCACCAGCATGCGGCGCGCCGGGTCGAGCACCAGATCATTGGGCACGAACGGCCCGTCCAGCACCTGTTCGACCACCGGATGGCGGCCGCCGCGGATCTCCAGCCGTGACTCGTCGCTCAGCTTTGGCTGGACCAGCTGCAGCGTAATCGAGCGCTCTGCCAGATTGACCATGACGTCGATCTCCGCCAGCGCGCGGGCCATGCGCTGCAGCTTGTCCAGCACCTCGTGCAGACAGTCGAACAGCGACTCATACAGCGCCTTTTCCCGCGCCAGGGATCGCTCCCGGGCGCTCAATACCTTGTCCTCAAAACCCTTGAGCTCTTCGCTGATATAGCGCTCCGCCGCCTTCAGGGTCTGGCGGCGAGTGTATTCGGGTGGCGCCTTGTCGGCCTGGCCCCGACTCAACTCGATGTAATAACCATGGACGCGGTTGTAACCCACCTTCAGATTGCTCAGCCCTGTGCGGGCGCGTTCCCGGGTCTCGTAGTCGGCCAGATAGGCATCGGCGTCCTCGCTGATCCGGCGCAGCTGATCGAGTTCATCGTCAAAACCGGTTGCGATCACACCGCCGTCGCGGATCAGCATCGGCGGCGATTCCACCAGCGCGCGGACCAGCAGCTCGCGGCTTTGCCGGTGATCGCCACACGCCCCGATCAGCGCAGCGAGACGCGGCGAGTCCAGGGT